>DMTJ01000225.1 GCA_003477185.1 Lentisphaeria bacterium | reverse complement strand
GAAAACGCCGATCCTGTCGGACAAGGACCAGTCAGGGATCTGCCTGCGCGATTTACCAAAGAGTGATCTCCCCCCCTATGGCTGAGATTCTGCTGACCGGCGCCAACGGGCAACTCGGCTGGGAGCTGCGCCGCCTCATGACTGCAGACCAGTGCGTGGCATTTACATCCGCGGAGCTGGACATTACGGACGAGACTGCGGTCGCCGCCATGGTCGCCGCCGTGGCACCTCGCGTGATTATAAACGCAGCGGCATACACAAACGTGGACGGGGCGGAGTCTGATGCAGAGGCCGCTAAACGCGTAAATACGAACGGGCCAGAGTATCTCGCCTGTGCCGCCGCGCGCATCAATGCCTTGCTCATTCACGTCTCCACAGACTTCGTGTTCAACGGCGATGGCATCAGGCCGCTGCGCCCAGACGATCCGGTCGCCCCTCAGGGCGTATACGCGAGGACCAAACTGGACGGTGAGCGCCGCGTCCGTGAGTCCGGCGCGCGCTATGTCATTCTGCGTACGGCTTGGGTCTACAGCACACATGGTCGAAACTTCGTCAAGACCATGCTGCGCCTTGGCGCTGAGCGGGAGCAGCTGCGCGTGGTGGCTGATCAGCTAGGCTCGCCCACCTATGCCGCGGATCTAGCAGCAGCAATCCTGGGCGTTGCGGAGTTCGCAAATCCGCCATCAGGCGTCTGGCACTGCACCAATTCTGGGCAGGCCAGCTGGTGCGAGTTTGCCCAGGAGATCATACGGCTAGGCGGCAAGCAGCAGCCACTAAAGGTGCGCTCGGTCGAGCCAATCTCCAGCTCGGCCTATCCGACTCCAGCAGTTCGTCCCACATATTCTGTCCTGGACTGTGCCAGCCTGGCAGCAGATTTTGGGGTAATCATGAGACCATGGCAGGAAGCTCTCGAGGCAGCGTTCTCTTGTCAGGATGAGCCGTTTGCGAACTCGGCATAGCGTCGAAATATCGGTCGTTATCCCGACGTTCAACCGTGCCCAGACATTGGGCCGTGCCCTGAAGTCGGTGCTGACCCAGGATGAGCCCGCGGATGAGCTTATCGTGGTGGACGATGGCAGTACCGATGAGACCGCCGTGCTGCTGGCGCAGGAGTATCCGCAGGTGAGGGTGATTCGGCAAGAGAATCAAGGCGTGAGCGCGGCCCGAAACACTGGGATTGGGGCTGCGGCCCACCCTTGGCTCGCCTTCTTGGATTCCGATGATGAGTGGCTGCCGAGTAAGCTGGCGGTGCAACGTCGTGCGCTTGCGGAGCACCCGGAGCTACGGTTCTGCCATGCCGACGAGATTTGGATCCGGAACGGAAAACGGGTAAACCCGATGAAAAAGCACGCGAAACAAGGCGGCTGGATTTACGATCAGTGCTTGGCCCTGTGCTGCATCTCTCCGTCGGCTGTGGTGATGCACCGTAGTATTTTCGAAGAAGTCGGGTTGTTTGACGTCTCCTTGCCAGCAGCGGAGGACTACGATCTCTGGCTGCGGCTGTGCGCCAGATACGAAGTCTTGTTTGTGAGTGAGAAATTGCTGACCCGCTATGGCGGGCATCAAGATCAGCTGTCGCAGAAGTATTGGGGCATGGATCGGTTCCGCGTGGTGGCGCTTAGCAAGATGTTGCGGAGTTCGCAACTCCCGGAAACACAGCGCTGCGCGACGGTGGAGATGCTGTCTAGGAAGCTGCGGGTGTTAAACAATGGTGCCCGTAAGCGTGAGAACTGTGAGTTGGCGTCTGAGTGCCGGAAAATGGCAGCTGAGTTTGGCATTTCACTTGCGTAGCGCGACGCTCACGGCACAGTGCGAGTGGTCGTTACCGTTGGATAATTGAGGAACCATGCGTACGCTGATTATTCTGTGGATTTCGTCCGTGCTTCCCGCCTGTGGGCTGCAGGTGGAATCTGCGCGCTGGGGATTCAATGGCAAGGTCGTTGCAGAGCGAGTAAATGTGCTCAACGTGCTGGTGTATAATGATACAGGGCAGGCCAGTAACGGGGATTTGCAGCTCGTACAGACTAGTGGCATTGGGCGAATCGACGCGATTTTAGCTCGGGCTGACTACTTGGGGCCTGGCCAGCGCCGCTGGGTGCAATTCACTCCTTACGTAGGTACTCATTCCAGTGGCAATTGGCAGCTGCGCTGGGGCCGCGACGGCCGCGATCGCCACCAACTGTCCGCGCCGGATGTTGGCGCTCGCGCAGTCGTGGTGCTGCAGCCACGCGCCGTGCAGCCTGGGCGACGGAAATTGCCCGGCTATGCGGAGAATCTGTTTCCTCCGACTGTGTGTGCGACCGATGCGCTCGCTGGGGTTGTTCTTGGTCATATGCCAGAGTGGGAGCCGACGAGAGAAGCCGCCTTTCTGGATTGGCTGTTCCGTGGCGGCGTGGTCCACCTAGCGGAGACTGATGGCGGTGTTCCGCTTCGCTTCGAAGGGGCGCTGGCCTTGCTGAATCAACCCGGCGCACGCTTTCGGCATGGTAATGGGCACATCGTGCGACATCGAGTTCGTGTGAGTGAACTTACACCGGCATTGCTTGCCGCCTCTGGGTTCCGGATTCCCGGAACGTCGCAGCAACCGCTAAAGCAAAACTATAGCATGAGGAACAGCTCACAAAATCTGTTCCGGCTCCTTGGCAGTTGTGTGAGCCCACAGCACAACTGGACCCTGATCTACATCTTGGCAGGGTTATACCTGATCTTGATTGCTCCGGTAAATTATCTAATTGGGCGCAAGGCGAAGCGCCATTGGTTGTCCTTGGGCTTCTTTCTTGCTTTGGTCACGGTCTTTTCGATCATCATGAGCGTGATTGGCAGGAAGGGATATGGCACGGAAAGCCGCACATTCGCCGTGGGGTACGCGCGCGATCTGGGCAATGGTCGGGCCGACGTGACCCAGTGGGCGACCGCGTTCGTCGCCAAGCGCAATCGCTACAAGATCGTATCAGATGCCCAACAGAGCATCCTCTCCGCGGCCCAGCCGAACGAGTCGGTAGACGGGGTGATTCGCAATGGGCCTAAGGCGGAGTTTGACGTCGACGTTCCGGTATACTCCAAACGTCAGTTTCTACATCGTGGGGTCTGGGAGCTTGCGACACCTGTGGTGAGCGTTCAGGGCGGTACCTATACGGTGAAAAGCGACCTTGAGCTTCTGGACGTAATACTGTGGCAAGGGGGAAAACTGCAGAGGACCAGTAAAAATGGTAACATTTTTTCCGGCGCACGCGCGATCGATTACTACGGTCACACTCGAATCGCTAACGGCAAAGACGTGACCGAGATTCCGCACTTGGAGCTTTTAGCGGTAGCGGTGGACGGGCTTGAAATCTCTGGCCAGAGAGAGGAACTTCCGCCGCTTACGGATGGGCAGCAGCATGTATTCGTCTCGGTCCTGGCGCCTGATTCGTTGTCGCCGGCGCGGACGTTCGGGGACTATCGCGGGGTGATCACATTTCACTGTATTGCACAGGTAGCCGGGGACGTAGAGGAGTAACGGATGACGGAAATGGGCGAAAACAGGAAACTTGCGATTGAGGTCCATGACCTTCGGCATTCCTACAAGAAGCACCAGGCGCTCTCCGGGGTTTCCTTTCAGATCCATGAGGGCTCTGTGCATGGCTTTGTCGGGCCCAATGGCGCTGGCAAAACCACCACCCTAAAAATCTTGGCGACGCTGCTGAAACCGCAGCATGGCAGCGTGCGCGTGTTTGGGCATGACGTGGTTCAGGACTGCAAGCAGGTGCGCCGCATCATTGGCTTCATGCCCGACCATTTTAGTATGTATCGGCAGATGACTGTGTTCGAGTACCTGGATTTTTTCGGCGCTGCGTATGGGCTGAATATGGATCAGCGTAACGCGGTGATTAAGGATGTGCTTGAGTTGACGGACATGTACGAGCGGCGGGATGATCTGATCAAGGGACTGTCTCGCGGTATGGAGCAGCGTGTGAGCCTAGCTCGCGTTCTGGTGCATGACCCGAAGGTGCTGTTTTTGGATGAGCCGGCATCTGGGCTCGATCCGCGCGCCCGGATCGAGTTGATGGACATCCTCACGACTTTGCGCGAAATGGGGAAAACTGTCTTCATCAGTTCCCACATTCTCAGCGAGCTTGGCGACCTGTGCGACAGCTTCACGATCATTGATCGCGGTGAAACCAAGTTCTGCGGTCCTCGTGCTGGCCTGCGGGCACTCCGTGGGAATGCGACCTATATTTTGGAGGCGACAGGGCACGCCGACGAGATCAGGGAACAGCTTGAGGCACTCGAAGGGATCGATTCGGTTAAGGTCTTGGAGAACCACGCGCAGTTTCGGATTCGCTTTGACGATCGATCGGCGGACACGAATGCGATCCTGAGTACAGCGATTGCCGCTGGCGCGACCATTGTCAGCTTTGCGCCAGACGCTGCCGAACTACAACGCGCGTTTATGGACCTTACCAGCCCGGGTGTGCGCGAGAGTTGAGCCGCCGACGAATAATGGAGCGCAGCTCCTCGCCTAGTCCTCTTTGCGCACATCCAATTCGGGCGTATTTCCCACTACGGCCAGCTCTCCGTCAAAAACGCTGAGAAGCTGCTCCAGGCGATTTCGGCGCTGGACAACAGCGACTCCATCCCTACTGGCAGTATGCTTTTCTGAGTTGCGGCGACCTGCGCGAAGGCTTCGCCCGGGTGCGCTGCCCAGATTGTGGCCACAGCCTGTTCGTCGCATTTTCCTGTAAGCAGCGCGGCATCTGCCCAAGCTGCCATCAAAAACGTATGCTGGTCACCGCCATCAATATCGCAGAGAACGTCGCAGACCCTCAAACGAGATGTACCGGATCTCGGTGAAGACTGGATCTTGCTTGGAAAGAACAAGGCATTCGCCATGGACGTCCTTGGTGATCGGGGCTTGGCTGATTTGCTAAGACATGCACCAAATGAATTCAGAATAATTGTTGGCGGACGAAGTGTGAAGATATTGGCGGGATTTTCTTGCAGTCATGCGGAGACTGATACGCCATCGGATGTTTTCATTCTCGCTAAAGGAATCGTAACAGAAACACAGAGGTTAGCGTGGATGATCAATGTGGCGCGGGCCATATTAAATGCCTTGCACAAAGCCAACTGCATTGAGCCGTAAGAAAGTCAGGCAAGGTAGGTAACAATCGCATTGAGCATACTCTTCAAACTGCGCTTCGCGCGCAAACGTGCTAGGCTCCAGTCAAAACGACTCAAGTTCGTAGTTCGGCGAAAGAAATGAAAAAAGAAACTAAGAGAATCATCTTTGCCTTCGCTCTAGCGCCGCTCGCAGTGATCTTAGTTAACACTGGCTTCTCGGTATATTTTTTCATCGAGTCCTTTTTTGAGCCTCCACCTTCTCCAGATGCTCTTGTTTGGCCAGACCCGAAAAAGCCGTGGGAGTTCGTCTTTTTGTTTTCGCTCTATGGTGTTCCGATTGCACATCTTACATTGCCCATTATCTGGTATCCGCTTTACGGGTTATTAAAAACAAGAAAGAAAGTGAATAGCATCAGCATTATCTTGCTTGCTGCCGCCTGCTCAATACCGGCCATTGTCTTCTTTGGTCGACCACATTCGTTTGGCAGCATCGCAGTTTTTCTTATACCACACGGGCTTGCTGTCTCATTTGCATTCCTCTGGCTATCGGGCCTTAAATTAACCAATCAAGCCGAACCAGACCCAGTGGGCAACGGCTGAGGCCGCGTCCATGCTCTACGTTCGATGAGATAAAGACGAAACAGATCTTCGGAAAACTACTGACGATTCTCGGGTTCAAGCGAAAGAAGCCGACGGCCAAGCCCGGACGCATTGCACGTTGCTGTGAGCATTACACCTTCCCATCCGCTATCGTATCAACATTAGGGGAAAAGGAATTTCCTATCAGTTAGTGGCAGGCGGGCCTCGAGGCTTACCGCCATACTGGCGGGGTCAACTTTTACCAGAATGTCGTCGGGCAGATACTGACGGGCGTCCCAGGCCATCATGTTGCGGATGGGGTCGTCTGTGAGCGCTTCCAAGCCCCGAAACTGGGCGTTGCGAACTCCGCAAATCAGTTATCAGTTGCTAAAGTCCGAATACCTTGCCCTTTTCGATCATCTCTGAGACGTTGTCTGGGGTCACCAGTAGATAGCGCGAGTCGAAGGCAGCTTGGGGATCTTTGGGAAGCTCTTCGCCGTAGGATCCGGTCGGATTCACGGCCATGGCTGCCACGATGGTCCCATTCTTGATATCGTCCCCCATTCCCACCAACATCTGGCCCAACATGACCACCTTGGCCGGAGAATCTCCCTGCAGGCATTTCAAGGTGCGCCATTCAGCTGGGGGAGCACCGAGAAAGATGATCATCGTTGTGGTTGGGTACTTCGCCACAGCTTCTTCGTATTGGGCGAATGAAGGTGACATCGCCGCGGCAATCTCTTCGATTGTTGGCTTCTTGTCCAGGCCTGTGGCCACGACAGTGAAGTCCTCCACATGGAGTATCTCAACCTTCCCGTCCAAGGCAGCAATCAGTACTCCTCCAGGCGCGGCTCCCAACAGAGCTTCCCTCATGCCTGCTCCTTTTACCTGCGTCATCTGGCGGATGGGACCGCTCGGGTCAAACACGACTGCTTTGCTGTCTGGATGTGTGGTTTGCAGATAGTCTGCGATATACTGGTACGCAACTGTACGGGCTTTAGCTTCGCGTTGGGTCAATTCTTGCATTTCTTCTATTCCGGCGCTGGCTGCTCGCTTCATCCCAAAAACACCACCAATAATGAGCAACATCATGCCCAGTCCCGCTAGGCCCAGTAGCCAGCCCCAAAGCTGCCGCTTGGCTATCGCGAAATAGAAACCAAGAATGGTACAGGCGACGCAGCCCAAGCAAAAAATTACTGCAGCGATCATGACCGCAACACTAATGCCATTGTGCCCTCCATACTAAATCCCTCTCTTGTGGTATTTTTCCTATGCCTTTCTTAAATTGACTCCGGTGTTGGAAAGCGCTACCTCAGAAAAAGAATCATGAGCGAAAAATTAACCGCGCTCGTGATCGGTTAATGATTCTCGTTCCGCGGGAAAGCAGCGACGTATCGGATCGACGATGCGGTCGATGGACATCGCACCGCAGGTAAAGATATCGATCGCGGCATAGCCTTCGGCTGGCCAGGTGTGAACGCTGATGTGTGACTCCGCCAGCATCAAAAAGCCGGTGAGGCCCTCGGGTTTAAACTCATGAAATCGGGTATGGAGGATCGTCGCACCAGCCGCTCGTGCACCTTCTTCGAGGCAGGACTTCCAGGCATCGGCATCATTGAGTGAGGCGCGGTCGGCGACCCAGATGTCGAACAGGATGTGGCGTCGCGCAGCCATCAGCGCCAGTTCCGCGAGGCGGCTTCGTAGTAACTCAAGACCGCTGGCCGATCGAGGGTCGAGATGTTCACTTCGATTTTCGCAGTATCGGCCGGAAAACTCAGGCCAGCCTGAAAGGTGGCGGCGTTCAGAAATTTCACGGGGACCGTCGGCGCATAGTTCTGTGGTTCAAGAGGTGCTTTGGCGGCCAGGACGAACCCCCAGTTGCCGAAGGAGGGCACTTGAACGTGGAACGGGGTGACCGCCAGGCCAGTCTGACGGATGGTCTCGACAATCGACCAGTAGGCGTGACGGGCAAAGAACGGCGACGTGGCCTGCACTGCGATCACGCCGCCCGGCGCCAGACGCCGCTGCAGGAGCTGGTAGAATACGCCGCTGTAGAGTTTGCAGAGCGCTTCGTTGCGGGGATCGGGAAGATCACTGAGAATGACGTCATAGTACTCGTTGGTCTCGGCGACATGGTTAAAGGCATCGGCGTTGATGATGGTGACACGCGGGGCTGACAGCGCGTTGTCGTTTGCCTCGCGAAGCAGATGATGGTCCTGGCCGAGGCGGGTCACGGCGGGGTCGATGTCTACCAGGGTGATCGCTTGGACCGTCTCGTGCTTGAGCACTTGGCGGACAGCCAGGCCGTCGCCGCCGCCAAGAATGAGGACGCGGCGCGGG
>DMTJ01000314.1 GCA_003477185.1 Lentisphaeria bacterium | reverse complement strand
GCTTGACCTTGATGCCGCCTTTGTTGCGGCTGTTGTCACCTTTGATGCGCTCGATGATCTCATAACGCGTCACGATCTCGCTATCCACGTCGTGATTCCACCCCAGCAGCTGCGCCAGTTCCTCCGTATTCTTAGGGTACTTTCTTACCTGGATCTCCTGCAGACCGACAATATCAGCCCGGCCCTCCTGAATCACCCGGGCCGTCTGGAAGAGGGGTTGCCCACGCCTCCTGGCGCCGTGATATACATTGTACGACATGACCCGAACGATGGACTCTTCGCGGGGCTCCTCGGTTTGTGCCTGCAGGGGCGTCACAAAAGCCAACCCAACGGCGAGCAGCATTCCCATAGCACTCATGGTGCGAATTGTTTTTTTCATAACAGTTCCTATGCAAACTTCTACCCGCACCGACTTGTTCGGCTGCGGGAATTGTTGGCGTTTTTTTAAACCACTGATGGACACTGATATTCATCTCACGACGCGCTTCCATTCGAGTTTTGTTTTCTTCTTTAAATTCAGGAAATATCCCAGACCGTATCCGGTCACGTTCATCCTTGGAGCAACCCACAATATACTAAGCCTCCATCTTATGGATCGGTTCGGGTTTATCAGTGTTCATCAGTGTCCATCAGTGGTTGTCTCTTCTATTCTTTTGGTTGATTGGATAGCGTGAAGGTCGCGACCACGGCGCGGTGGTCGGAAGGATACGGAGCAACGACGATGTCCGCATTCTCTTCGTTTTCACCGACGATCTTGACTTCAGTCACCTTGAGCCCTTTGCCTTTGAAATAAACAAAGTCGATGCGGTCGTGATGAGTCTTAGGGTCATCGGGCTTGTACTTGGGCGACCAGGTGTAGCCCGGGGTTTTCATCTCGTCGGGATAGATCGTGCGATAGGCATCGCCAAAGCCGGCTTTGGCCATTGCTAGAGAGTTGGGATATTCCACTTTAATGGGGTGGCGGCCGGCCTTGGCAGCGGCTTCGGTCCAATCGAGATGTGAGGGTTCGTTGAAATCACCGACTACAAAAACAAGGGCCTCTTGATCGGGGAGGGCATGCACCTGCTTGAGAAGTCCTGCGATGATTTCACCGCGAGCCTTTGTTGCCCATTGAATCGCCTCGGCCTCGGTCTTGATAAATTCGATATCAAATGTGTGCTTATGCCAAGTCGGACGGATGCCCAGCAGCTGGTACGGTTGGTAGGGATGGGAGGGCAGGTGGAAGTTAAAGATGTACGCTTCCTTACCCGAATCCAGTTTCACTTTGACGCCATTTTTGAGCGATTCAACGATTTCATAACGCGTTATAATTTTAGAACCCTTGCCCCCATCATGATTCCAGCCCAGCAACGCAGCGAGATCCTCCAAGGTGTCACCCCGGGGTGATCTCGTTTCCTGAATGCCGACGATATCCGCGTTGGCTTCCTCAATGGCCTTGGCCGTTTGGGACAGGGGTTGCTTCAACATGACGACGCCACCACGATGTATGTTATAGGACATGACCCTCAGCGTGGACTCTTCAGCTTGGAGCTGCAGGGGCGAACCCAAAGCCAATCCAACAGCGAACAGCATGCCGATCATGGCGAGGAGGCGATTCGATATCGCCACAGAAGCAGAGAAAGCCTGTCCAGATACAGACGTGACTCCGCCATCAATAGGGCTATATAGATATTTCGTTTTTTTCATTTTCATTTCCTTTTCTATAAAGGATCTCGTTTTCCTATTCGCATCACTACACGAGTTCGTTCATTCTTGCCGATCAGAAGCGAAGGCGGCAACTCCCTAATTGGCCGTAAAGCCGATCACGCGCAGGGCGGTGCCGCCCTGCTTCATGCGGCCAGGACGGTTTTCGAGGATCTCCAGCTCGAGCGTGTGGTCACCAGTCTCCAGCTCGTTAAAAAACATGATGGTGACGGGATAGTTAAACCCGCTGAATTTGCAGAGCGTGTCGATCTCGTTCGTCTGCTTGCCATCGATCGTACAGCGGAGAATCCCCGCGTCCGGCCCGGCCAGCATGTACGCGCCAATCGCGGTGCCGGTAAAATCAATGGTCAGCTTCGCGCCAGCGGTGCTGCTGTAGATCATCGGCGATTTTATAAAGCGGGCCCGAACCGCCCCCCTGTTTTCATTCTTCCAGGTCGGAACGCCGACCTTCCAGTTCGCCCCGGTTGCCGCATCCTCAAACGGCAGAAAGCGACCGCGGATGTAGCTCTTTTCGTCAATTTCTTCTTTGACCGGATATGCGCGGGGTTCGGCATTGGCTGGCAAGGGCTTTGCCCATTCCTTGAGCAGCGCATTGGCAATCATGGTTGCGCACATCGTGTTGCCGTGCTTTTTCGGGTGTACCCCGCCGTAGGTCTTCCAGTCCGTCTTGCCAGCAGTGATCTGATCCGCCAGCTCCTGCGCCAGGTTGTTTACCGACACATCGTAATGCTCTGCCACCTTACTGTGGGCGGCAACCGACGCAGCCATGCGCCCCTGTTTTGCCTGACTCAGGATGTTCTCATTCACAAACATGGTCATCACAATGTCGACGTTCGGGTTGTGCTTCCGGGCCTGGGCGATGACACCCTCCATTCCGCGCAGAGCATCGTGATAGCCCTGATCACCATCCTGATCATCATTGACGGCATACTCGACAAACAACATATCCAGCGGTCCCTTGCTCAGGACATCGCGTTGCATGCGAAACGCACCAGTATCGGAACAGGTTGAGCTGATCCCCGCATTGGTGAACGTGAATTCGGTTTCGGGGAAGCGCGTCTTCAACATCTCGCAGACGATCGGGCGATAGCCATTCATCTCCGTAATTGAGCCGCCAAGAAACGCCACATGCCCACGTTTTTTCTGTTCGAACTGAATGCGACTATTGCGGGAGTCGCCACGCAGGACGAAGTTTTGATCGCCCACGATTTCCTTGGCCGCGAGTGTACTCTGGCCTTTGTCCGGCTGGGTGACGAAATCGACAATTGGCTGCGGGTTTTTCAGCGAATGCGGATGGTGGCCGGTGTCAGGCTTATGAATCACCTTGATCACTCCGCCCAGCTTCTTGTAACGCGCTTCTGCAATCGCCGTGTTTTCGGCAAGCGGCACGATATCGTCGGCATCCCCCACGACGTGAATAAGCGGAATCCCGGCCTGTGCCAGCGGCGCCAGATTATCGAGCGGATTGCCTTTGTACGCCAGCGCTTCTGCATCCGTGAGGCCATAGGCATTCAAACAGGTTTTCCAGGCCCCGCCGGCCCCTTTCCCTTTGCCCTTACCACCTGGCCAGCTTGTGAAATCCATGACCGGCGCATCGGCGTAGATCGCTTTCACTTTGTCCGGATTCGCCGCCGCCCAGTTATACACGATCAGGCCGCCGCGCGACATCCCCTCCAGAACCGGCTTATCCGCAAACAGGTGCTCAAACCGGAGATAGTCATAAAACGCATTCCAGCGCTTCACCGCTTCCGGGTTCCCAAACAGGTTGCCAACATTGCAGTAGACGATGTGATAGCCCCGCTTCAGCATGGCGACATCAAACTGCGGCTCATGCCCCCAGAAGCGCGCGCGCCAGACCCACGGCTTACCGTCAGCAATCTTCTTCGGAAGCACCACTTTGCAGTCCACACCTTCGAATTTGAAGCCAACCTGATCGAAGCCATGAAAGGTGGACTTCTTGCCCTGCCACTCAGAACCGGATGGTGCACGGGCGGACTCTGCAACAGGCCGCTTTGCAGCCTTGGCAGGAATCTCAGCCTCCGTGGTGAAGATAGAAGCTGGCAGGCCTTGCTTGTTATAGAGATTGGCCGCTTCAGCGTTCTGTGCCCACGCATAGCGGACCACCGTTGGATTCGCGACGTCCGGGTGAGACACAGTGATCGTGTCGGTGCCCGTAATCTCAACATTCGCCCACTGCCACTGACGGTCTGCGCCGCAAATCTGGAAATGCTTCAGCGGTTCATCGGACTTCTGTGTGTCGGCCATCCCGACCTTTGAACCAGCCATCAGCCCCGAACCGGCGGAATCAAACGTGATGATGACCTGGTTGCCTTTGATTGTATGGCTCTTGTAGAGTGGGCCGCTGCAAACAGGCACCTTCTGTTTGTAATCATGCTTCAAGGCCCACAACGCCAGGCGCTTGCCGACATCTATTTTGTTGTGCGGATGGATATCGGCGGCTTCGCCGATGTCACTCAGCACGGCCATACCGGTATGTTTCAGACCGAGCGTCCGGCGCTGCTGATCGCAGATCAATGCCCAGGAGTCGAACTCAACCGGCTCAGTAACCGGTTGCTGAAAGTTCGCCAGCTGCGCGAAGTAAAACGGAAAATCTCCCTGATCCCACTGCTCGCGCCAGGCGCTGATCATTGTCCTGAAGTGGTGTTCGTACTGAGGGATATTATGACCAGCATTCGACTCGCCCTGATACCAGATAGCCCCTTTGATGGCGTAGGGAACAACAGGGTTGACCATGGCGTTGAAGAGCGTCGAGGGGAACTGTGGCCCTCCGTTCGGCTTCGATGGTTTCCTCGGCTTTCTATGTCTTCTTGCCTTCTTGCCTTTCGCCTTCTCTTTATGACGCTCAAGGGCAGCCTGGTAGTCCGCCTCCGCCTTTTTCGGATCCCATGATGCGACTTGATTTTCAAGATCGGATCGGTTGCTCGAATAATAGGCAGCCATTTCCGTATCCTGCAGGAATGCCTCCGCGGGAATCCAAGGTTCGACGCGGGTGCCGCCCCAGGCGCACTTGATCAGGCCGACCGGAACGCCAAGTTTCTTGCGCAGCTCACGCCCAAAGAAATAGGCCGTCGCCGAAAAGCTAGGATTGTTCTTGGGTGAGGAGTCCATCCAACTGCCCGCGAGGGTTGTTCGCGGCTCAAAGGGAGACATGCCCTTGTTTACGGTAAACTGCCGCAATCCGTCATCCGTCGCCGTCTCTATCTCCTTCTTAACGTAGTGTGCAGCGGGCTGGTGTTCCGCCGTGGTGCGCTTGGGGGAGGCCTTGGCCAGCTGTTTCAACACAAAGTCCATGTTCGACTGCCCGGAGCAGAACCATACTTCTCCGCAAAGAACGTCGTGAATGTCGACCGTGTTGTTTCCCTTGATGGTAAGGCTGTACGGCCCGCCAGCCGCGGGCGTCTTCAACGTCACGCGCCATGTGCCGGATGCGTCGGCTGTCGTAGCCGCAGATTCACCCCAGCTCGCGCTGACAGTCACCTCTTCACTCGCATCTGCGGTTCCAAAGACGGGTGCTTCGGTTTCGCGCTGGATCACCATGCCATCGGCAAACAGCGCCGCGGGCCGCACATCGGCCATGCCAACAAACGGCGTGATGATGACCAGCGAGACGATCAATACATTTAGCTTAACCGTCATATTCGGTTCCTTGTTACTTTTTTTACTCAGCTCTAATAGTCCGACAGGCTGCTATTCGAAATGGGTGGTCGCTGGGATCTCTTACTCACAATAGACCCAGGGATGGTCGGACAGGCAGCCCTCAGCTTTTAAATTCCGATCGTTCTGGTTCTTTGGTCCCCAGTCTCTCTT
>DMTJ01000554.1 GCA_003477185.1 Lentisphaeria bacterium | reverse complement strand
CTCGTTGGTCCTGTTGGTGGGTCTGGGCGCGGTGTGCTGGCGCCTGCTGGCGATCAACCTCGGTGCCTCGCAATACGCGAAGTACTCGTCGCTGCGCAGCGACCCGCTGGGGACTAAGGTGCTGTATCGTGCCTATGAAGCGATGCCAGAGGTGGAGGCCAAGCGCTGGATCCGGCCGTTGTACATGCTCGAGCCCAAGGACAGCTTGGTGGTGCTGGCGGGGACCGGCCAGAGCTGGGCTATCTTCTCTGAAACGCTCCCGCTGACAGAGCTCCAACGTCTAGCGACAGATGGGAACCGCGTGCTAGTCTGCTTTGGGGAGGTCTCGTCCTACATGGTCGATCCCGAGGAAGCGGAGGAAGAGACGAAGGAAACTGAAGAGCCCTCCCGCGTGCTTCCCTGGCCTGCGAGGAAAAAGGAAAGCGACGACGCCGCAGAAAAACAAGAAGAAGAGCCGCCCAACCCCTTGTACCATGACTGGGGGCTGGTCCTCGTTTCCCACAGGGCGGTCGGCCCCGCGTGCACCCCCGCTGCTAGAGGTCTGCAAACGCCGCCAAGCTGGCGAGCCGAACTGGCGCTGCAATTGGAGGATGAAGCCTGGACCCCGCTTGTTACCGACTCCGCAGGAGCGGTCTGGATGGCAGAGCGGAGCTTTGGCCGCGGCTCCATCGTGGCCTGTGCCGACTCGTACTGGCTCAGTAACGAATCGCTGGCCAAGGATCGCTCCAGCGACGCCATACTCTGGCTGGTCCGTGATAAAGCCACCGTGATTTTCGACGAAAGCCGCCTCGGGGTGACCACGCAGCTCGGTGTCGTTGGGCTGGCGCGGCAGTACCGCATGCATGGGTTTGCAATCGGCCTGCTGCTGCTGGTTCTGCTTTACATCTGGCGGGCATCCGCTGCGTTCTTGCCGCCAGACGAACTCCCGGCAGACAGCTTGGTGCGGGGCCCGCGAATGGATGGGCTAACCGCCTTACTGCGCCAGAACATTCGCCCTCGCGACCTGCTGCAGACCTGCCATGACGCCTGGCAACGCACGCTACGCAGCTCACGTCAGGTGCCGAAGGAGCGCGCCACACGCATCAAGCGCCTGTGTCAAGACGAGTTGCCAGCGAAAGAGTTGCACACTGAGATTCTACAACGTTACAAAACCATCTGCCGGCTGATGGCCGGGAAGGACTGATCATGGAGACAACGCCACTACCCGACCTGGTCGCTCGCGTTCGCGAGGAAGTTGGCAAGGTAATCATTGGCCAAGATGCGATCGTGGACCGCACGCTGGCTGTCATTCTGACACGGAACCACGCGTTGCTGGAAGGCGTACCGGGCGTCGCCAAGACGCTCCTGGTGCGGACTCTGGCGCATGTCATGGGCTGTGCCTTTGGCCGCATCCAGTTTACGCCAGATCTGATGCCAGCAGATATCACCGGAACAAACGTGTTCAACCTCAAAGAGAACGCGTTTACCTTGGTCCAAGGCCCAGTCTTTACGACCTTCCTGCTGGCCGATGAGATCAACCGCGCGCCCGCCAAGACCCAGGCAGCGCTGTTGCAGGCCATGCAAGAGCGCGAAGTCACCATCGACCGCACGACCTACAAACTCGGGGAGAATTTCACGGTCTTCGCCACCCAGAATCCCGTGGAATACGAGGGTACGTACCCACTGCCCGAAGCGCAAAAGGATCGCTTCCTAGTGAAGGTGAACATGGACTATCCGGATGCCGATGACGAGCTGACACTGGCGCGCTCAATGCTGGGCGACCCGCCTGAATCCCGGCTGGGAGATGTGCAGGCGGTACTGACCGAGGAGAGCCTCATTGCCGCCAGGCGGGGTCTGAATGACATCACGGTACGGGATGAGTTGGTGCAGTATGTGGTCAACATTGTGCGGGCGACCCGATCCCACGAATCCGTGTTGGTGGGCGCTGGTCCGCGGGCCACGCAGGGCTTGCTGCTGGCGGCTCGGGCTTCGGCGGCAATCGGGGGACGGGACTTCGTCACCCCCGATGACATCAAGGACTTGGCGGTGGATGTACTGGGCCATCGCGTGCTGCTGCGGCCGGAGTTTGAACTGGAAGGCATCTCCGTGGCTGATGTGCTGCAACGTGTCCTCCAAGTGGTCACCGTCCCGCGCTGAGCGGAATCTATGCGAATCGTTCCTTCCATGCGCCTGCTGTTCTGGGCCTCCCTTGTGTTCGTGCCTATGCTGGGCTGGGCCACAAGTGGCGCGGATACTGCTGGCTTGGCCTCGTTGATTTTGGTAGCGTTTGTGCTGCTGATGGTGGTCGATGTGGCCATGGGGGCGAACCAGCCGGTGCCGACGGCATCGTTCGCCGATAAGATGCGGCTGATTCGGGATGTGGAAGACGAGCTTTATGTGACCGTGCAGCACGAGAATCCGAACGCCCACTCTGTCCGGTTGGGATTGCTCGTGGATCCTGCCTGTCAGGCACAGCCGTTGGTCCAGCGCACCACGCTCCCTGCTGCCAGTGCGGCCCGGGTGGCCTGGCGCGTTCGCTGCGGCGAGCGCGGTGATTTTGCCGCAAAGGGCGTGGTCTGCGAACATCGTTCCCCGTTGGGCCTATGGGAGCTGCGCCGAACGCTTGAGGCGGAAGGGACGATCCGTGTATACCCGAATCTGCGCCAGGATCGCAAGCAAATCGCGGCCACCTTCATGCGCCGGAGTGGCTTCGGCCAGAAGCTGCAACGCCACGTCGGCCAAGGCCGCGAGTTCGAACAGCTTCGCGAGTACAGTCCCGGTGACAGCTATGATGAGATCCATTGGAAGGGAACGGCAAAACGCGGCTACCCGATCACCAAGATTTTTCAGGTGGAGCGCACCCAAGAAATCTACGTGCTCATGGACACCTCACGCCTACTGTCCCGGCCCTGCTCTGATTCGGACGAACCGATTCTCGAGCGCTACGTCAATGCTGCCTTGGCGCTGGCCATGGTGACCGAGCGTACCGGGGACATGCTGGGCTTGATGACCTTTAGCGATCGCGTACACCGCTTCCTGCGAGCCAGTGGCGGGCATGGCCACTTCCTGACTTGTCGCGAGTCGCTGTACGATGCCAAGGCCAGCCATGTCTCGCCCGACTTTGGCGAGATGGCGTCCTTTATTCGCCTGCGTTTGCGACGCCGGGCGCTGCTGTTGGTCGGGACCTGCCTGGATGACCCGGTGCTGGCCGAGAGCTACTACGAGAGCATCGGCCTGTTGAATCGGCAGCATCTGGTCGTCACCTGCGTGGTCTCGCCCAACTTCTCCCAGGCGCTATTTGAAAATGAAAAGGTGACTTCTGCAGCCGCTGTCTATGAAGAGCTCAGCGCGCACCTGCGCTGGCAGCAAATCCAAGAGCTCAAAGTCAAGCTGAGGGCCGTGGGCGTAAATTTGCAGACATTGTCGGCGACCGACACCTGTACAGATCTGGTGAGCAGCTATATGGATATCAAAAAACGGCAAGTCCTGTGATTCTTGATCTACACACATTCGTGCAGCGCGAACGCCCCTTCTGGACCGAACTGGAAGCCATGCTGGGCGTGCAGGCAGACACCATACAATCCAAGCGCAGCCTGGAGGAGATCACGCGCCTTCACTACCTCTACCAGCGAACCGCTGCGGACCTCGCAAAGATTCAGACGTACTCGGCAGACCCTGATACCGGGGCCTATCTCTCCGAGCTGACCGCGCGCGCTTACGGCGAGTTGCACGGGACTCGGCGCGAGCGAATCACTCGGCGACAAGTGAGTGCCTGGTTGTGGACAGGAATCCCGCGCACAATCCAGACCCACCGCAAGGCCTTGCTGATCTCCACGCTCTCAATGTTCCTAGGCTGCGCGTTCGGGGGCGTGATGTTGGTGGTCGAGCCAGCAGCCAAGACCGCGCTCGTCCCCGCCCAGTTTCACCATGTTCTGCAGGACCCCGACCAACGCGTGGCGCAGGAGGAGTCTGCGCCCGAAGTCGCCAGCAGTGGCCAGATGACGGAATTCTCGGCGATGTTGATGACCAACAATATCCGCGTCTCGCTACGTGCTCTCGCCCTGGGGATGACCTATGGCATCGGGACGATCATCATGCTCTTCTACAACGGGATCATCCTGGGCCTGGTCACCATAGATTTTATTCTGGAAGGGCAGAGCGTATTTCTGCTGGGCTGGCTGCTCCCGCATGGTGCGATCGAGATTCCGGCGATCCTGTTGGGTGGCCAGGGTGGCTTGATGCTGGCTGGTGCCCTGATCGGCTGGTCAGACCATCGCCGAGCCAGAGAGCGACTGCGGTTGATCGCACCGGCGCTCTGCACCATTGTCGGGGCCTTGATTATCATGCTGATCTGGGCTGGCCTGGTCGAGGCATTTTTCTCGCAGCTGCACGCGCCGATCATTCCGTACAGCCTGAAGATCTCCTTTGGTTGTCTCGAGCTTGGGGCGCTTGCCTGGTACCTCTTTCGGCCGTTGCCAGCTGTGGAGGACGAGTTGTGAACGGTGCCCCAAAACTCCGGATACGCACCCAAGATGGGGTGACCTTTGCCTATCAAATCGCGGGCCCATTTTCGCGCTTCCTGGCTTGGTTGACGGATCTGTGCTTGGTCCTGGCTGTGACAGCAATCGTCAGCCAACTCACGGCCGTGATTTCCGTTTTTCCTTCGCTGGCAGGCGCGACCATGATGTTGGCGGGATTCGCCATCTGGACCGGCTACGGGATCCTGTTCGAAACGCTCCTGCATGGTCAGACTCTGGGCAAGCGCTTTTTGCAGCTGCGGGTGGTCGACCAGACTGGCCACGTGCTGTCCTTTCCGCAGGTCGTCGTACGAAATTTACTGCGTGGGGTCGATATGCTGCCAGTAGCCGGGTTGCTCGGTGGTGTTTGCGTGCTCCTGAACCGCCACGGGCAGCGCCTCGGCGATCTTGCCGCAGGGACGGTCGTGATCGTCAACAATAGGTTCTCGCAGCCGGACTTCAGCCAACTTGGGGTACCGAAGTACAATTCACTGCGTGACTACCCGCATCTCGCGGCGCGGCTGCGCCAATTGACGTCCCCGGAGATGGCGGCGACGCTCCTCG
>DMTJ01000609.1 GCA_003477185.1 Lentisphaeria bacterium | reverse complement strand
CCTGACGCTGTACCGGCAGGGTCTCTTTCGGCATCGGACCCTGGGCTGCCTCGTAGTCAGCATCGGCAATCTCACCGTGGGCGGCACCGGCAAAACGCCAGTGGTGGAAGTATTCTCCCGTGCTCAGACCCACAACGGCCGCAAAGTCGCCATTCTGAGTCGCGGCTATCGCAGCAAGAGCAACCGCACGTTTCTCGAGAAGATCACGGACAAGCTGTTCCGGCGCGCCAGCGACGTGCCGCCACGTGTCGTCTCGGACGGACGTCGGCTGCTGCTCAACTCAGATCTTGCTGGCGACGAGCCGTACATGCTTGCGAGCAATCTCAAGGACGTGATCGTGCTCGTCGACAAGGACCGCGTCAAATGCGGCCGCTACGCGATCAGCGAGTTTGGCGTGGATACCCTGATTCTTGATGACGGCTTTCAGTATCTGCCGCTCAAGCCCAGCCTAAACATCATGCTGGTCGATTCCACGCGCCCGTTCGACAACCACCACCTCCTGCCGCGCGGACTCCTACGCGAGCCAATCAAGAACCTCCGGCGCGCGGACTTCATTTTCCTGACCAAGTCCAACGGCGGAGCGCACCTGCGCCACCTGAAAGAGTTCATCAAGCGGCACAACCACCACGCCGAAATCATCGAGTGCAGCCATAAACCGCAGTACCTGCGAAACGTCTACACGCAGGAAGTCCTGGCCCTCAACTATCTCAAGGGCAAGAAGATCGCCTCCATCTGCGGCATTGCCGCCCCGGAGAGCTTCGAGCGGTTTCTAAAGCGCTTTGGCGCCACCCTGGTCTATCTCGAGCGGCATGCGGACCATCACCGTTACACGCAGCAGGAGATCATAGACTGCATCAACAACGGCATCGAGAAAGGTGCCGAACTGGTGCTCACCACCGAGAAAGACGCCGTGCGCTTTCCAAAGCTAGATCGTTGTGACTTGCCCGTTTTGCTGATGCGCGTCGAGATCGATATCCTGAGCGGGCACGAGAACTTTCACCAGTGCATTTCGCGGATCTGTTTCTCGCGATTCAGCGAGGTCCAGCGTACCGACACCAGCAGTCCGACTCCCATTGAGCGCCTGCCGCACGTGAGCGAAGATTGAGCGCACCGCCACCCCGGATCTCCCTGGAAAATATACAGCGCTTACTGCCATGCCCTTGCAAGTCTGGACAGTCTGCCAGCTGGTCAGTGATCGCTGGTTCCTGACCGGCATTGCAGATCCTGATAGCGTTGACCTTCGCTGCGGGAAAAACACTGGCTCTATGCAGTAGGATTTGCGATCTCTGCAATGCTACCGCTGGCAATCTTCCTGCTTTCTAATTCCCGGCTAGCCGCAGCCCCATCTCCCCCCCACGGGCTATCGGCCTTGCACTGGAACGTCTTGTGGCTTCAGCAAGGCAAGACCGCGGTTGTCAAACAAACCACAGATTGGGATACAGACCTGCTTCTGCTTTCGGAGGTGACCGAGGACATTGGCGCTGCGGGCTTCGCAAACCGTCGAGTCCTGCGGCTGCGCACGATGCTTCTGGTAGTCCGCGGCGAACTGCGCGATATCCAGCGCCATGCACGCCAAGCACTCGACCTCGTGCTGGGCGACTTCAATACCCCGCGCAGCGCCCACTCCGGCCAAATGGTTGCCAAAGGCTATCAGCACGCCTACTCGCTCATTGGCGACGGCCTCAACTTCACCTGGCCTGCCCGGCTGCCGCTGATCGCCCTGGATCACTGCCTGATAGGCCCGCGCTTACACCCTACACAGCAGTGCAGTGAGCTGTGCGACCACCGCGCCCAGCAACTCTGGTTCGAGCTGCCCGCAGATTAGCCGCAGCGATGCTTTATTTTTTAGCCGCAGCTTTCGCGGCTTTGAAGGCATCGCCGTCCGTTTTGAATGCCTTGGCGGCATCGCCCACGCGGAGGATATTCACCTTCTTGATCTTGGTGCCCTTCGTCACCGTGTTGACCACGTTCTGACCGGTCACGATCCGACCAAATACCGTGTGCCTGTTGTTCAAGTGGCCGGTTGCCTTGTGGGTGATATAGAACTGGCTTCCGTTGGTGGCTCGACCCGAGTTAGCCATCGCCAATACGCCCGGGCCATCATGCTGCAAGTCCGGATGAAACTCGTCGGCAAACTTGTAGCCAGGTCCACCAGTGCCGCGTCCGTCTGGGCAGCCGCCCTGAATCATGAAGTTTGAGATGCAGCGGTGAAACGTAAGCCCGTCGTAGAAACGCCCCTGGCGGGTCGTGGCAAGGCCCGTGCCTTCGGCGAGCGAGATAAAGTTGATCACGGTCATGGGCACCTTGTCGTAGTGCAGGCGCAGCAACATGGTGCCAGCATCGGTGACAAACTCTGCATAGATGCCATCACCGTGCTTATCAGGGCCAACTTCAGCGGCAGGTTCTGCGGGTGCGGCCAAGCCAAGGAGACAGCTGAGGGAGGCAATAGCGACGAACAGTGCGGAGCGTTTGAATGACGTCATGGAAGGGTCTCGAAGGGGTTGGTATGTTTTAACGGGCGCTACCGTACCGGGCTCGAAGCACCGCGCAACTTGTGCGTGGCAACTGCCAGCCCCGAACGTGCCAGTTCGACCTGGGTAGGGCGCCAATGTTCCCGGCTGACATTGATAATCTTAGCAGCCTGTCAGACTTAGCCGCTCCGGCTGCAAAACCGTCTCCATTTGTGCATTTTTCTAGCGATTTCGGTTACATAAAGACCTCATGCGCCCTTCAAGGTCTGAAATCTGCACGAAATCGATACGATTTCTCGCTTCGACAGACTGCTAGTCTAAGGCGAAGAAGCGGAAGGTCTTGGCACCGACGGTGTAGCCCTCGCCAGCAAGCTTCTCGTAATTGGCAACCGCATTATGATTGTCACCCCACCATGGCCCTGCAATCAGGAATGGGGAAATAATGGGGTTTTGCGGCCATTCCTGAGCCTCGTGGCAAGCTTGGAGCTTGGGATCGTCACGAGATGGCGTAGGTTGCGCGAGCAATACTCACCACCTCTCAGGACCGCTACATGCAATTGATCGTCTTTCTCCATGTTCTCGCCGCCATCATCTGGGTCGGCGGATCTGCTTTTATTGCCTTTGCCCTTATTCCTGGACTAAAGGGTGAAGACCCGGCCACTCGCTCTGACTTGCTGCGCAAGACCGCTGGGCGGTTTCGCGTGATCGGCTGGGCTGCGCTGCTAGTCGCCATTGGCACCGGTGTGTACTTGGCTGTGACAGGGGGGCACATGAAATCACCATGGATTCATGCCAAGATGGGGCTGGTGACTTTGCTGTTGGTCGCGTCCGCCCTGCATGACTGGTACATCGGCCCCAAGTTGGGCGCGCTGGTGCGTGCTGGCGAAGATCCCGGTCTCTACCGCAAGCTTGCTATGATTCTGGGCCAGGTCAGCTTTGTGCTGGCGCTGGTGATTGTGTATTGCGGAGTGCGCATTGTCCACCCATGACCGGCAGTCTCACCTGACGGTCGCTTTCACTCGCGGGCAGTCCCGCATTACCTCCTGGCGCAGTGTGAACCCACTCAGGCTGCTGAATCCACGACACGACGGCCTCTGCCATGTGATGGTCTCATCCTACGGCGGAGGCTTGGTGCAGGGCGACGATGTCTCGCTAGACGTCCGCTGCGAACAGTCGGCCGCCCTGCTCCTGAGCGGCCAGTCTCACGGCCGCGCCTATCGCTGCACGCAGGAAGACGCGACAGTGTCCTGGCAAACCACCGGGACCGTAGCAGAGGGTGCCACGGTGATTTCGCAGATGCCGCCGCTGGTCCTGCATAGCGCCACCCGCGCGGCGCAACGACAAAGCTGGCAGGTTCACCCGGAGGGCCGCCTGTTGTTGATCGAGACCGTGCACGCAGGTCGCCTTGGCAGTGGCGAGGCGTTCGCATTCGATCGGTTTGAGAGCCACGTGGAGATTCAGCGGGGAGCGACGCAGGTGGTCTGGGATCCGCAGGCACTGCCGGCCGACACACCCCGCGCGTTCCGATTTCCGGTGCTGCAGACGATCTATGCGATCGGTTGGCCCGACTCACTGCAGGAGACCCTTGCCACCGAGATCAAGCGGGTAGGGGGCACCCCGCCCAGCGGGCGCGTGGCCGAGATGCCGGAGGTATTGGCCGCAAGCTTCGACCTGCCAGCGGGTGGATTCATCGGCCGGCTGGTTGCGAACTCCGCAAAACCCGCGGAGGAGATCGCTGAGGCTCTCGCCCAAGCTAGCAAGGAATTGGTCCCTGCGTGACCCGACATTACCTGCTGCTGCTGTTCGCAGTGATCAACTGCTCGACCGCAGTCATCTTCATCAAGGCTAGCGAATGGCCGCCGCTGCTGCTGGCCTCGACCCGCTCATTCCTAGGCGCGCTCATCTTACTCCCGCTCTTTGTCGGTGCGCTGCAAAAATTGCCCCGACAGGACTGGAAGCCGGCTCTTCAGCGCAGTGTGATGCCCGGCGTGTTGTTCGCCGGCCATATGATGTTGTGGATTGTGGCCGCGAGAAAGACGCCCGCGGCGAATGGGGTGTTGATCGTGAATCTGGCTCCGTTGGCGATGCCGTTGATGCTGCATTTGACGATCAAGGAGCGCGTGACACGCAACGAGTGGATCTCGACCCTGGTGGCGATCGCAGGCGTGCTGCTCGTGGGGGCCGGGGACTTCAACATGAATCCCGAGTACCTGCCTGGGGACCTGCTGGCGCTGGCATCGATGTTGGGGTTGTGCGGGTACCTGATCGCCGGACGGCGCAACCGAGAATTGCCGAGTCTCTGGCTTTACATGCCCCCACTTTATCTAGTCAGCGGCCTGGTTTGCCTGCTCTGCGCGTTGCTGTTCGAGCGAATTATGCCTCCGCTTGATGGGCACCAGATCGGGCTGGTCCTTTGCTTGGGAATTTTCCCTACCGCGCTAGGCCACTCAGGCCTGAACCGGGCGTTGCGACACGTGGGCAGTCAACTGGTCTCGCTGAGTAATCTCGGGCAGGTGTTCTTCGCTTCAATCTGGGCCTATCTGTTTCTCGCCGAAGTACCCAGCCGGGCATTTTGGCCATCCGTTGTGATTATCGCCCTAGGTATCTGCTACGGCGTCTGGAGTGATTCTCGCGAGCGGCCTCCGGCGACGTAGGTCAGTTACCAGTATCCGGACTGAGCATGTCGACCATCGCCTGCTCACACTCCTTGCTGGAGGTGAACAGCTTGTCCATCAGGGCAGCAGCGGCGCCCAGCCTCCCCACGCGTGCGCGCTGCTCCATCTTCGCAGCCACATCTGTTGCAGCAGTTCGAAAGACACTGAGCGCGCTTTTCACCCGGTGAGCGGCGAACACGACATCAGTCGCATTCCCGCTGGCCAGCGCCGCCTCAAGGCACCCCACGAGCGATCGGGCTTCCTGCTGCCACACAGACTGCAGTTCTGCTGCCACGCCCATCCGCCCGCCGATCACTTCGAGAAATCCCACCTGGTCGAAAGCTGGAGCCGCAGCCTCTTCCGCAGTGCATAGACCAGCGTATTAGGCGATGAGCCTCTCCAATTGCTTGCGCTGGATCGGCTTACCCACATACTCGTCCATCCCTGCGTCGATGCATTTCTCGCGATCGCCAGCTAGCGCATGGGCTGTCATGGCGAAAATCAGGATATGCTGCCCGGTCTCAGCCTCGAACTCCCGAATCTGACCGGCGGCGCGTAAGCCATCGAGCTTGGGCATCTGCACGTCCATCAAGAACAGGTCAAAGCCGCCTGCCTTAGCGAGCGCCACGGCTTCTTCACCGTCGCTAGCAATGGTGACCTCATGCCCCATCCAATTCAGCAGAAGGCTGAGCAGTTTCTGGTTGGCTTCGAAGTCCTCCGCGGCGAAAATGCGGGCCCCACGGGACTTGCCCAGCGGCGCCGCCGCCGGTCGAGCGGGCTCCTCCTGTTCGGCAACACGCTCTTTGCCAATCTCGCCAGTGGAGTTCACATGAAAATACCCCCCACGCTAAGCTCCCTTTCGCCCCAGAGGTCGCCATCCAGCAGACGTACGCGTTGTGTAAAGATGCTGAGTCCAAGGCCGGTTCCGTGATACTTGCGGGTGGTGGCGCTATCTGCCTGTTTGAAGGGGTCGAAGACTCTCGCCTACTGCTCGGTCGTCATTCCGATTCTTGTGTCGGTGACCGAAACATGGATGCCCACACTGGTCTTGGTGCGCGCACTGGCGGCGACATGAACTGTCACGCTGATCGCTTTATAATCCTCCAGCTTCTCACGAGCCTTGGTCTGCGTGGTAATCAGCCCGGACACGGCCGGCAGCTGGCTCAGGTACTCGCCGATGGCCACCGCGCAGCTGTTCGCCGCAAAGACCAAGGCAGTCGTATTCGCAGTGCGAATCTGCCGGTATGGGGGGTACGCTGCGACAGACGCCAGCACAACTCCGCCGATGCTGAGCGATAGCGCGGCATACACGAGCAGCCGTCGCTGCAGGCAGTTCCCAATCTGGTTCTGTTTGTCCGACTTCAAGACGATCGCACGTCCCGGCAGTAATTAAAAAGTGGCTTCATGACGCCCCTGAAGTCTGAAAATCACCACCTTAATCAGATTCAGAGACTAAATCCACGGCAACGGTCGATCGCCAAATGGGCGCGACACGGCATTGTTCGCAGTTTACCGGTGCAATCTCAGCCCGCGGGACGAATGCGATGGGTAATAAATGCGTCTGGGTTATCGGTGACATTCACGGGATGTCAGATCCGTTGCGCCTACTCTTTCAACATATCCGGTCGTTCGACTTCGACCGGGGTGAACAGAGCAAGCTGGTCTTTCTCGGCGATTATATCGACTACGGCCCATCCAGCCGCGAAGTCATTGATATCCTGCTCGCGGCCGAAGAAGAATGGCCCACAGTGTTCATCGCCGGAAACCACGACGATATGCTGCTGCATTTCGTCAATCAGACCGACATCCTCGAACAGTACGGAAACGTCTGGTTCAACGGCAACGGTGGCCAGACCAGCATAGTCTCCTTCGACCGCCACCCGCAGGTCGCCCAAAAGCTGTTTCTTGATCGCATTCGCCAACGGCCCTTTAAGGCAGAGGACTTCGTCCTCGAGGACCAGTATCTAGACTTTTTCCAACGCATGAGCTACGCCCACCAAGACTCGATTGGTGAGGGTGAGCAGGCAGTAAACTTTGCCTTTACCCACGCAGGCTTGTACCAGAAGGCACGGGCGCGCAGCTATGATCCACCGGATATTTCCATTGAGCGGCAGCTTGGCCTGACTACGTTTGACGCCTATCACGCCTGTCACCGCAACAGCCGCGTCAGTCCGGACGCGCTCCACCTCTGGAATCGGGTCGAACCCGATACACGCTTCGGTGATTTCATCCTGGTGCACGGCCACACACCCACCCTCTACTTGGGCCAATTCTGGGAAGACATTGGCAACTACAACGCCAGCCTTGCCCGCCCGTTTGTGAAATTCATCAGCCCGCAGCCGCATGGGCACCATCATACTGACTGGCCCGAGCGCACCTGCTTCGAGCGGTCACTTTCCGATGTCATCTCCGTCAATGTTGATACCGGCGCGGTATTCGGCGGTGCTCTGACCGCGCTCATTCTCAGTGAAGAGGAACTGCTGGAAAACCAGACCATGAAGTATCTGCAGGTCCGGCTCGACCGCTCCTACCGCGAGGGCAATATGGACGGAATGCGCCTGGTATTTAGACAGGCCCCGGAATGAGCCAGCAAAAATTTGGCGTACTCGGCTGGCCCGTCACTCACTCTGTGTCCCCACAAATGCAGGGAGCTGGCTTCGATTCGCTTGGCATTGACGCCTCGTATAAGCTTCTCCCCCTGGATCCCGGCGAATTCGAGAACGGCATCCGACAACTTGTCGCAGACGACTTTCGCGGCTGGAACATCACCGTCCCACATAAAGCTGCGATGCTCCCGCTCCTCGACGAGATCGATCCTCCCGCCCGGCTCGCCCAGAGCGTGAACACCGTCCTGAACGACAACGGCAAACTGTACGGCTGGTCGACAGATGGCTACGGCTTGGAGCGCTCTATTCGCGAGGCATTCGGGGTCCCGGCTGCTGGCGCGCACATTCTGTTCTGGGGCACTGGCGGTGCCGCCCGGGCCACAGCATGTCACTATGCTGCCGCGGGCGCTGCCCAAATCACCCTAATTAACCGCACGCAAGCCAGGGCCGAGGCCTTGGCCGAGGTCTTGCGGAGTTCGCAAACCGAGGCGAGCATCCAGGTCATCGACCGCGCGGATAATCATGCTGTACGCACTGCGTTGTCTGCTGCAGGCGTCGTGGTCCAGAGTTCCAGCATGGGCTTAAAGCCAGAGGATCCCAGCGCGATCCCGCTCGAGGTCTTGCCAGAGAATGGCCGATTGCTCGACATGATTTATCGCCCTACCCCACTTCTACTCGCTGCCCGCGAGCGCGGCTGGGAGACAGCCGATGGCAAGGAAATGCTGTTATACCAGGGCGTGCGCAGCTTCGAGCTCTGGACACAGCGGGAAGCCCCGGTCGCTGCCATGCGGGCGGCGTTGTACGCAGCCCTGGGTTAGTCTTTCGACGCTGAGGAGCAACCTCAATCCAGGCATTCCCTCCGGGCGAAGAGAGCCGCTAGGATCCAGGCTGGTCAGCCTCTCGAGATCTCGATCTCGATCAGCTTGGAGACCGGCGTGTTGCTGCCAGCGGCGACGCTGTCAATCGCAACTAGAGGATTTGCCTCCGGAAAATAGGCAGCAGCGCAGCCTTCGGGGATGTCATACGGGACAATCGTAAAGCCAGTCACTTGGCGCTCTCTCCCGTCGGGCCCGAAGCTGGTAATCGTGACCGCGTCGCTAGCCGCCATCTCACGGTTTGCGATGTCCGCAACATTGAGCAAGATCACGGTGCGCTGCCCCTTGATCCCACGATAGCGGTCATCGTTTCCGTAGATCGTGGTGTTGTACTGATCATGCGAGCGAATGGTCATCAACCGCAGGCGACCGGGCGGCAGGGTGAGGTCCGGAATCGCGGCCACGGTGAAGTTAGCCTTGCCCGTGCCGGTGATCCACTCACGGTCGCGAGCAGTATTCTTGAGACTGAAGCCGCCAGGCTCGGCGATACGGGCGTTGTAATCCTTGAAGATAGGCAGGACTTTCTCGATGTGGTCGCGAATCGTGGCGTAGTCCGCCACGAAGCCGCGCCAATCGGGTTTCCCCGGCGGGAGCGTGGCAGCTGCGATGTTCGCAACGATCGCGGTTTCTGAGAGCAACTGCTCCCCAGCGGGGGCGTTTCTGCCCTCGGACGCATGGACGTCACCCATCGAATCTTCAACAGTCACGACCTGTGGACCGGCGACCTGCTGATCGATTTCGGTCCGCCCGAGGCAGGGCAGAATGAGCGCCTGCTTCCCGTGCACCAAATGCGTCCGGTTTAGCTTGGTCGCGACATGAATCGCCAGCTCAGTTTTCTCAAGCGCGGCAGCAGTAAGTTCGGTATCCGGGGAGGCCGGCACCAGGTTACCGCCCAGTGCCATAAACACGCGTACGCGGCCATCATTCATGGCTTTGATGGCCTCGACTACGTCGTAGCCATGCGTCGTGGGGGCTTTGAAGTCGTAGAGCTTCTCCATTTTCTCGCCAAAGGCAGGAGGCAGGTGGTGGTTGATGCCCACGGTCCGATTGCCCTGCACGTTGCTGTGCCCGCGCACGGGGCAGGCGCCGGCTCCTGGACGGCCAATGTTGCCACGCATGAGCAGCAGGTTCACCACGAATTGGATGGTGGCGACGCCGTGGGTGTGCTGCGTCAGGCCCATGGCCCAGCAGCAGATCACAGACTTGGCCTGCAAGTAAATGTCCGCCACCTCCTGGATTTGCGAACTCCGCAATCCGGACTGGGTCTCGATGGTCTCCCAGTC
>DMTJ01000411.1 GCA_003477185.1 Lentisphaeria bacterium | reverse complement strand
CGAATCCCCCCTTCCCACTGACGGCCCTTGCCGCCGCGAAGGGGAAGCATAGAGGAGGAGTAGGCATCGCCAGAAGAGACCCCACCGTTGTCAGAGGTGAAACAGACGATCGTACTGTCAGCCAGACCGTGTTCTTCTAACGCATCCAAGACGATGCCTACGGCATCATCCATGGCCTCAATCATGCCACCATATACGGGGCAGTCCTGCACCTGGCGCACGGGCAGGTTGCGGTCGAAGATGAAACGAGTTTCAGGCACGCCTTGCGCCACAGCCTTTTTGCGGAACTTCTCCCAGCGCTCCTGACTCGTCTGCAGGGGTGCATGAACCGAGTAAAAGGAGAGGTAAGCCAGGAAGGGTCCGTCCCGGTGCTCGCCGATAAACGCTGCGGTTTCCTTCGCCAACCGCAAAGGAAGGTTTTCCCCGTCGTGGTCCGGCTCCAGTTTTGGATTCTTGAACGGAGCAAAATAACTATCTGGGCCGCCAGCCTTCCAACCGCCTTTATTAATCTCAAACCCAAAATCTTCGGGATCGCGCCCCTTATCCCCGAGATGCCACTTCCCGGCAAAGAAGGTGGAGTAGCCGGAACGGCGCAACGCTTCGGCAAAGGTGACTTCGTCAGACCTGAGGCCGTGCTCATAGTCAGCGGGGAGCAGTTTGTTACCCCGACCGGTATCTCGCCAAGCCTCCCCGGACGGTGCGCCAATGTATTCAGTGATGCCGTGCCTTGGGGGATACTTGCCGGTCAGAATGCTGGCACGTGAGGGACTGCAAACCTGACATGTCGCATAGCCCTGGGTGAAGCGCATGCCTTCATCGGCGATCCGGTCAATGTTCGGGCTTTCATGAAATGTGCTGCCGTCAGCACTGAGGTCATTCCAGCCTAGGTCGTCCGCCAAGATAAATAGGATATTGGGTTGTTTCATCGCTTTTTCCTTTGCTGCAAAAAGATTCTGTCAAAATTGTCCTCAAAAATCAACTTCTACCGTCAACATCAGCAACTCCCCAGCTGCATGCCCTTGTCTGTTGTCCTGGAACTCAACCGAGAGTCCCACTGGTTCGGGGACCAACGCTACCAGTGACCGCGTCGTGATATACGATGCCAGATTCGCGGTCGAACTCGCACTGTACTTCCATAGATATCCTTCGGCGCGTTACCATTGATACGATTGACACCATTCGGCTCTGGGGTCAAGGTTGATCGCCAATTAGAAACGACGCATCGCTAGCTTACCCCCAATTACACAGATAGAGTCCATTTTTACCCGAAAGTCGATAGCCGTCCTGCCTGAGTACCCCGATTCTTGCTCAAGAACCGTGGTGCTGAAATTATCCCACAACCAGACTTGAAATAGCCATCATTATACATTTGCCGCGTATCTAGAACTAAACGCCGTCTCGCAAAAGGCAGCCAGCCATGTACTCGCGGGGCAAGTCCATCAAGAGCAGCAAGCTGGGCACCAGTCGCTGGGTCGATACCACCAGCTAGGCGGCCCACAAGGACTACAGGGAAGTCGCCCGCGACGTGGAGATGTTCTATCGCAGCATGGACTGCCTACTGAAGGCCAAGGACGCGATTGAGTCAGCGGTGTATCAGCGCTTGCGCAATCTGCTCAGCGTCAATTTGAAGTTGACGTTCTACGATATCAGATCGACCTATTTTCATAGTGGCCTGTCCGACCAGCGCCCACGGGTACAGCCGCGATAGACGCCCAGAGTTGGAGCAGATCGTCATTGGCGTGGTCACCTCGTACGAGGGCTATCCGCCCAAACACTTTTTCTTCGACGGGAATACCCGCTACGGCAGCACGGTTGCCGATGTGGTGCGAGAGCTTTAAAGCAAGTTCCAGATTCACGAGACGACCTTCGTCGATGATCGCGGTATGATCAGCAAGCTGAATCTCGAGCGCATTGTCGAGAAGGACTTCGATTACATTATGGGTGTCAAGCATCGGCAAGAGAAGATGGTGCCCATGCTGTTGGTGGATGGATAGCTCTTTACCGATGATGTGCGTGAATGGTGCAAGCTGAAGATTGCGGATAAACAGCTGTGGGTTCGCGACTTCTTGCGCTCGCAGAGCGCTCGCTTGTTTGGATTGCGCGCGTAGCAGAAAGGGCCAGCACATTCACGAGGTGCTGATGCGGGTGCCGTTTATCGTCAAGCCCCCAGCGGGAAGCGATCGCGGCAAGCGTGAGTCCTCACTGATCAGCACGGTGGATATAGCCGCAACCAGGCTGGGGGGAGCCGAGGCCGAGATGCCAAGCGAGATGCCTTCGCAAGATCTTTCCCACTATCTGCAAAGCGACGAACACTTGAACGACCGCGAGTTAGGCTACATGGGAGCCGGTGGGCTTCGGGCGATGCGCGATGATCGCTGGAAGTTCTGTCAATACCAGGACCGCGCCGACGGGGAGTTATACGATTTGCACAATACCCCCTGGAAAACCACCAACCTATGGGACGAGCCGGATCAGGCGCAGAGCGTAAGGGGGACTTTCAACGCAAGCTGGTTGACGCTCTGATTGCGTACAGCTCACGAGCTGGGACGCGTTGGAACCTGAGGGCCCCACAACTTTAGATTAGGTGATGCTGGGCTCTTCAGGTTGGCTGGAAAGTAAAAATCCACTCGAGTGGACTACTATCGATGGACGCCAACTCGAGTCGATCGTTGAGCTGGCCATCATCGACCAATCCGCAGCCCTCGGGCTAGCTGGGCCTGTCGTCGTTGAACTTGAGCTTGACCTCGCCGTCCTCGAGGACGAGCGTGGCTTCGAACGCGCGCCCGGCTTTGGACTTGAAGCCCTTGAGGACGCTTGTCTTGCCGCTCTTCAGCAAGGTGGTCGCAGTCTTGGCACTGATGGTCTTGCCAGCAATCTTTTTCCAGATGGTGAATTTGCAGCCGGCCTTCCAGGCGGAGCAGCCGAAGGCCTTGGCGCTTTGAATGATCGGCGCTCCGCAGGTAGGGCAGGGGCCAATAGACTCTGCGGACTTCGCAGCACCATTCGAGCGTTTACCAGATCGCTCTGTGCTGTCGCTGGAGGAACGTCCAGAGCGGGCACGCTGGCCGCCGGGACGATTTTGGTCTGCGACGACCATGGGAATCTCCTGCAAGACGCCAGGCCGACAGAGCGTGAGCAGTGCCGGGCCGCCTACTTCCCCAACAATCGGATCCACCAGCCGACCAAGCTGCAGGATTTCCCGCGCCTGCTGCTGCGTGAGTGACAAGTGGCGGTGTTTCTTCCACAGCACAAAGTCGCAGCCTTGCTTCCAGTTGGCGCAGCCAAAGCCACGGGCGCCTTCGATGATTGCCCCGTCGCATTTTGGACAGTTTCCGATGCGGTCGCTGTCCACGGCGGTAGGGTTGCGGACAATCTGTGTCGTGTAGTCACGGATCTCGCCCAGGAACGACTCCGCATTGCTGGTGCCAGCTTCGATTGCCTTGAGCTTGGCTTCCCATTCACCAGTCAGTTCCGGAGACTTCAGGCCTGGCGTCGTGATCAGCGAGATCAAATAGCGCCCGGCAGCGGTTGCGGCCAGATTCTTACTCAGCCGTTCGATGTACCCCCTTGCCAGCAGGGTTTCGATGATTTGCGCGCGTGTGGCTGGGGTGCCAAGACCTCGCTCGCGCAGGGCCTCTTTTACTTCCTCATCGGTGACGGTGCGGCCGCAGGTTTCCATGGCGGAGAGCAGGCTGCCTTCGTTGAAGGCCTTGGGGGGCTGCGTCTTGCCCTCGTGAATGAATGGCTTGTGCGGGCCTTGCTCACCAGCCTGAAATGCGACCGAGAGATCGACCTCCGCATCATCGGTTTTGGTCTTGGCCTTTGGCTTGGGGAAGAGCTCGGTCCAGCCTTGCTTGACGACGCGTACGCCTCGGGCCAAGAAGGGGATGGTTGCGCTCTCGGCAGTTACGATTGTGCGAAGTTTCTCGCAAGCAGGATAGAAGGCCGCGATGAATTGAGTCTCGATCGCCTCGTAGACCTTGCGCTCGGCATCGGATAGGTGACCGGTCTTTCCCGTAGGGATGAGCGCATGATGATCAGTGACTTTTGCATCATTGATGATGCGATGGGTGATTGACAACTGCTGCAGGTCCAGCTTAGCAATCTCATTCGGACGACGCTTTTCGAGCTTGCCCAGAATCTTGGGCAACTGCCCGCGCATATCGTTGCTCAGATAGCGCGAGTCGGTCCGCGGATAGGTGATCCATTTGGCCTCGTAGAGGGACTGGGCAATCTTCAATGTCGCCGCCGCCGACAGATGGTAGCGGCGGTTCATGTCCCGCTGGAGGCTGGTGAGATCGTAGAGTAGGGGAGGAGGGATGCGCTCCTGCTTTTCCTTGACGTCTTTCACCACCAGCGGTTTCCCAGAGACCTTTTCTAGCATCTGGATCGCGGCGTTTTGATCCGTAAAACGGGTTTCATGCTTGAAGCGTGTGTCGCGATAGTTCGTGTGTACCTCGTAGAATGGCTCGATCTTGAAATTGCGAATCTCGTCGTCGCGACCGACAATCATGGCCAATACGGGTGTTTGCACGCGGCCGACGCTCCAGAGCGCCTTATGCTGTCCGAACTGAATGGTGTAGGCGCGGGTGGCATTGAGCCCGACTAGCCAATCAGATTCACTGCGGCAGCGGGCGGCACTGTACAGAGCATCATAACGGGACAGCGGCTGAAGGTTCGCCCAGGCAGCGCGAATTGCAGAGTCGGTCAGGGAACTCAGCCAGAGTCGACGCGTGGGGATTCGTACGGCACCGCTGAGTTGCTGAATGTAGCGAAAGATCAGTTCGCCTTCACGGCCGGCGTCTGTGGCGCAGATCAGCTGCTCGGCTTTTTGGATTGCCGACTTCACGATGCGAAACTGCTTCTTGCCGGCCGCGCGGTCGATGACGCGCAGCTTAAACTGATCGGGGATCATCGGCAAGCTCTCGTACTGCCACTTCTTCCAGGCCGCGTCGTACTGATGTGGCTCCTGGAGCTCGACAAGATGGCCGAGTGCCCAAGTGACACAGTAGCCGTTGCCTTCAATCATCCCATCGCGACGTTGGGTGGCCTTTAACATCCGGGCCAAGTCACGAGCCACGGACGGCTTCTCGGCAATGACCACAATCAAGGCGCAACCTCCCGGGGGGAGCGCGAGATAAAGAATGCGCCAATGGTTGCGGGGATGATTTGGACAATGGTGAAATGGGCCAGCGTGCCGTTGAAGGCTTCCGCTTGGGTCAGGCCAAATTGGGCAAGGAGCAGCACCGCGGTCCCTTCGCGCACGCCGATACCACCAATGCCGATCGGCAGAATGGTACTCAACGTGATGATCGGCAGAAAGACCATGACGCGCGCCGGGCAATCAGGCGCGAAGGCCTGCAGGACTAGCAGGCCTTGGGTGAAGTAGACAATGAATCCGCAACACGCCAGCAGGATATTGGCAGTGAGTTGCCCATGCCCCGTATGGACGATGCCATCGAGAACCCGCCCGATTTTGCTCTTAATGCCCCCGGCGGCAGCTAGCGCTTCCACCTGACCGCTAAAGCGCGGCGCGATGAAAAAGACAATCGCGCAGAAGGCGACAAAGCCGAGGCAGGCGACAATGCCTGCGGCGAGCTGCAGTGATGTTCCGACGACAAACAGGCCGATTCCGCCAAAAAGGGACAGACTGGCGAGATCGACCAGCTTCTCGAGAATCGTCTTGCCGGTCAGCTGCGCGCGCTTGTCGCTGGTGACAAACAGAGACCGGGCAGCTTCGCCGGCAGCCAGCGGCGTGACCGTGGCCAGAAACAAGCCAGCCAGGTAACTCCGAATTGCGGTCGCTACCGGGAAGTTGGGCTCCAGAGAGCGCGCCAGCAGGGTCCAACGCGCCACTTTGATGCCGATAACGATCGGGGTTAAGGCAGCAGCATAGGCAAGCATACGCAGGTTGCACGCTTGCAGTGCCGCGATGATCTGGCGGGGGTTAACCCACCAGACCAACAGAGCGAGCAGAAGGAGCGTCGTCGCTGCGCCAATAACGGTGCGGCGACGACGCCGGCCTAAACCGGAGTTTACCACTCAAGAGAAGCTGCTGTCTGATACTCGGTGACGCGTGTTTCGAAGAAGTTCTTTTCCTTGCCGAGGTCGATGGCCTCACTCATCCAAGGAAAGGGGTTCTTGGTGTGGTAGCACGCGGCTAGGCCGATGCGTTCCAGACGACGGTCGGCGATGTGCCGCACATAGTCATCGAACATGTCTGCGCTCAAGCCGAGAATGCCGTTCGGCAGGCAGGCCTTCGCGTAGGCAATCTCAAGTTCCACGGCCTCATTAATCATCGCCAGGATTTCCTCTTGGAAGGCTAGGGTCCAGATGTCTGGATTCTCAGCCTTGATCGAGTTAATGACGTCGATCCCAAAGTTGAGATGAATGGTCTCGTCTCGCATGATGTACTGGAACTGCTCGCCGATGCCAGTCATCAGATTGCGGTTGTGCAAGGACAGGATCATGGCAAAGCCGCTGTAAAAGAAAATACCTTCCATAATCACGTAGAACCCGATCAGGTTCCGCACGAAATGGCGCTGGCCTTCGAGCGTT
>DMTJ01000514.1:21992-24052 GCA_003477185.1 Lentisphaeria bacterium | reverse complement strand
TAGCGGGTGGCGGCAGTGTTGATCGCCAGCTCGCGAGTACCGATGCTGCCGCCAACTACGTTGATGGACAGGTCAGCAGCACTGATTGCGCTGTCACCATCGACGTCGGTGACTGAGCCGGCGCCAAGAGAAAGGGATACATCGCCCAGCGTGTTGGCATTGACACTGTCGACTTCCAAATCACCAGTGTTCACGGTTAGGTCGATATCGCCGCCATCGGCATTGGTAAAGATTCGTACACTAGTGGCAGTGGTATCACCGTTGGTGCTGATGGTAATCGGTCCGTCACCGGCGATAACGTCTTGGAGTTCCACGCCGCTTTGCTCAGCAATGTCAATGCTGGTGCCAGCGCTTGCACGCAAGATATTCGCATCTGTCTCGACTGCATCGCCAAGACCGATAGCAGTAGCGGCTTCCAGAACCACCGTATCTGCGGTTACCGCTGCAACGGTGGCGTCATCAAGAATGCCGCCACCGATTGCGGAAACCGTGGCCGTTGCTGTGCCAGCGCGGATTTCGCCGACTGTCACGGAACCGTCAGCAGTCAAGGTTACATCATCGTTGGTCGTGACAATGCGCGTGGCAGTGATTGAGCCTCCGTTCGGGTCAGCAGTTTCGACGGAAACTGAACCGTCAGCAACGATATTGCTGAGAGTGATGTCGTCGGCTTCAAGGACCCAAGTGTCGCCTGCAACACCTGGGTTGTTGGTCCCCGTGGCGCTGACGATTTCGAGGGTTGCGACGTCTGTGTCAACAGGAATGCCGCTGGTACCTACGTGCGCGGCATCGTTGATGACCAGCAGGTTAGCGCTGATGTCAGTGTTGCTATCGCCGTCATCATTGATGCCAGTTCCAGCGCTGAGTTGAACAGTCTGGTTGGAGGTGACATTGCCACCCAGTGAGATTCCGGATCCGGCGGTCACACCGATCGTGCCGGTATCACTGACAAGATCGCCTTCCAACGTAATGTCGTCGCCCGCATTCAATGTCTGTGTACCGGTGCCGGTCGTAGTAACGGTAAGACCGTCATTCACGGCGATGCCGCCGCTGACGGAGGAAAAGTCGAGTGCCTCACCAGTGTCAAAGGTCAGATCAGTGGCCACAGTGATGGAGTCAGTCGCACGCAACGTGACGTCTGGGAGACCCAGCGTGCCAGTTCCCTCCCGAATCTCAAGCGTACCGACATTCTCAACAAGGACACCATTGTCACTGGAGATATCTGTAAGAGTCAGGGTGAGGTTACCCTCGTTACGGAAAATAACGCCGGGGATTGGTGTCCCACCGGGGCCCAAGGGGCTCTCGGTAACGGTGGTGAAGATGGCTTCGTCCACGTTGGCCTCAAGGTCAATCTGGCCGACATTGGTAATCTGCAGCGATTGCGCCTGAATGGTGGTATTCTGCGCGCCGCCGAGACTGCCTACGTTGACCTGCCCGGCACCAACGATGATGACTTCAGCATTGCTATAAAACTGGCCGATGCCAAGCTCGTTTCCACGTACGTCGATCGAAATGTCATCGACCGCGTTGATGTAGTCTAGATTCGTGCTGGCAACTTGGATCTCTACGATGTCAGCATCTAGGATCGTTACGTGACTAACGCCTGAAAGCTTAACCCCGGAGACCTCATCGACGTGGTCGATGATCAACTCGCCACCAGCGATTTCGTTTGTGCCGTAGATGGAATCGCCAAAGATGTTGCCATTCACGTCAAGTCGGACGAGGCCCGCACCAGCCGCAATTGAATCCGAGGCCAAGTCCAAGTTTCCGCCAACGTTACCGCGAATTACGCTCGCAGCGCTTGTGGTGCTGAAACCAGTATTCACGCCCGGTTCCACGGTGACGTCGTTACCTGAAGTAAAGGTGATAGTGCCAATTGTTGTCCGGACATTAACGAGGCCGTCTGCGGTCAGAACCATGTTGGCGCCAGCGGTGAGATCGATATCACCAGCAGTTGACGTGACCTGGCCAAAGTTGTCAATGGTCAGATCGTTCAAGGTAGCGATACTAATGTTACCCATGGCAGATACGCCATCAAGAATGGAGACATCTGCACCAAGTGC
>DMTJ01000514.1:0-21979 GCA_003477185.1 Lentisphaeria bacterium | reverse complement strand
GCGCCATTTCCGTTCACAGTCAGCACACCGGCAGCAGCGATATTGATGTCGTCCGCCACGCTGAGAGCCCCAATCGCCAGGGCGTCTTCGTCAGTCACGTTCAAAGCGCCAGTCACTCCTGCGGCAGTCAACGTGTCAATTGCCGTTGTGATGTCATCTACAGACGTTCCGACATTGCGAGCCGCTTGAATGTTCAGAGTGGCGGCTGTGACGTTGACCCCAGCACCGTGGTCGAACACGTCGCCCACAGTGTTGATGATTACGCTATCGTCACCAGCAGTCACTGCGCCGAGGCCAATGTTTCCGCTATTCTGCGTCGCGAGAGTCACATCGTTGGTACCGCCTGCGGTAACTTCATCGATGGTCAAGTCGGCGTCGACGCCAGTCACGCTGATCGCGCCATTCTCAGTGCTGATGGATTGTACAGTCAGACCACCGTTCGTCTGAGTGACAGTGACGTCCGCACCTTCTCCGTAGGCGTTTGCTACGAGCGTCGTATCGATTGCGGAGGAGTTGGCGATCGTGATGTCGTCGTTCTGGCCAAAGTTGTTGTCAGCAGCGTCACCTGTCGTGGCGATGATCGTAGAGCCAGTAACTTCCGTTGCCACGGTAATGCTCCCGTCCAATGCATTCTCGACCTGAGTGGTCAAGGTCAAATCGGAGCCGCGAATCAGGCCAGTCGTGCCGCCAATTATCGTCGCGATGCTACCATCAGCATTCAGATTAACCGCAGCAGTGCCTACGTCCAAAGATTCAACGCTGATACTGGCAGTAGTTCCGGCATCGCCGTCTTCGGTGGTCAAGTTAAAGTTGCCGTTGACAGTCTCGACTGGAGCCAGCGTGATGTCACGAATCTGGCGAATGTGCGTATCACCGGTAACCGCAGCATTGCCCGCGGCGTCCGTGATTGAAAGCGTGGTAATGTCGGTGTTGACTGGGGCTGCCAGCGTACCAATGCCATTCGCGTCAAGGATGCTCAGGGTGCCTGTGGAAATGTCGGTCGCGTTGTTCGCATCGTCTACGATCTGGCCCCCGGCTGCGAGCGTAACTGTCTCGGTGCCAGCGGAGGTCGTGATGTCAGAATTCAGCCTGATGCTGTTACCGGCGGCTGCGCTGATCCCGCCGTTGGTGGAACTTAGCACGCTGCTCAGGTCTGCATCAGCACCAGCCGTGAAGTCGATCAGATTGGTGGCAGTTGCAGCAGCAGCGCCAACCGTGATGGTCCCACCGGATGCAGTGATGTCACCCGTATCGGATACGACCGTAAACACCTCGCCGGCTTGAAAGGTCTGATCGCCGTTAATGGCAATGCTGTCGGTCGAACGTAGCTCGACGTCTGGCAGGTCGATTGTACCTGATGCCGACAGCAGGGTGAGTTGCCCAACATTCTCGACCAGCGCGCCATTGTCGCTGGCGATGTCTCGTAGCGTCAAGGTCAGGTCGCCTTCGTTGCGGAAAATTACGCCAGGAATTCCGCCGCCACCGACAGTAGTCGGGCTTTCGGTCACGTTATCAAAAATTGCGATATCGACATTTGCTTCGAGGTCGACCTGACCGACATCGGAAATCTGGAGAGTACGCGCCTGGATGGTCGTATTCTGGGCACCGTCGATACTGCCAATGTCTGCATCGAATACGCCGTTGTCGCGAATAGAAAGAGTGGCATTTGTTGTCACTGTTCCAAGCGAGACTTCGTTTCCAGTAGTGACGATCGTAATATCATCAGTTGCGTTCAGCAATGGAATAGCAATCGAGGCAACTTGGATGTTAATCAGGTCGGCTTGCTTAACTGTCAGTTCACTGACACCAGTCTTGATGCCGTCCAAGTGCTCGACTTGCTCAACGATCAGCACGCCGCCATCAATCTCGTTGGTGCCTGGGAGGTTGTCACCGCTGATATTGCCCAGGACGTCCAAGCGAACGGTGCCAGCGCCAGCGGCGATGGCGCTCGGTGCTAGGTCCATATTGCCGGCAACGGTACCATTGATTGTGCTCCTGCCGTTCTGGGTAACCAAGCCATTGGAACCGAGTTCGGTAAGGAAGTCTCCGCCGACCGTGAAGTTGATGTCACCATTCGTGGCAACAACGTTACTGCCGGCGGCGGTCAGCGTCATGTCAGAACCGCTATTGAGGTCGACTGTACCGAGATTAGTGCTGAGGCTACCACCATCATCAATGGTCAACTCATCAACAGCAGAAACGGTGATGTTGCCAAGGCTTGCGGTCACTGCGCCCTCGACCAGAAGGTCAGAGGCAGGGGCAGTTCCGGCAATCGCCACATTTCCGCCAGTACTGGTGACTGCTGCAGTTACGCCAACGGTACCCTGAGCACTAATTCCAATGTTTCCGGCTGCTTCTACATCGGCAATGATGAGCGCGTCTGCATCAGTAATGTGCAGGTCGCCAGTAACAGCAGTAGTGGTTTGCACGGAGTCCACTGCTGTGCTGATCACGTCGTCCTCAGAACCAACATTCACTGCACCAGCGATGGTCAATGTCTCTGCCGTGATATTCGTGCCCGCGCCTGCGTCCGATACGCTACCTACTGCATTTAGTATTACGGTACCGCCTGCAACGCCCACTGCCCCAAGTGCAATGTCACCGCTGTTTTGAGTGACCAATGAAATACTAGTAGCGCCACCGGCAGTAATTTCATCAGCCAAGATGTTCGCATCAATGCCAGTGATCCCGATGGCACCGTTGGCGGTCGTGGCACGTTCCACAACCAGCCCACCGTTAGTCTGCGAGAGCGTGATGTTTGCGCGTTCGCCAAAGGCATCGGCAACGATAGTTGTGTCATTGGTGCTGGAGTTGGCGATTGTGATGTGGTCCACGTCACCGGTGGTCCCTCCGGTTGCGCCAGTAGTGGCAATAATCGTCGAACCAGTGATCTCAGTTGCTACTTCGATGCTGCCATCCAGCGCGTCCGGGACATTCGTGGTCAGGGTGAGATCTGCACCGCGGATCAGGCCTGTTGTGCCGCCAGTAGCGGTCGCGATTGTGCCATCGGCAGTAAGGCTCACGGCTGCAGTACCAACGTCTAAGGACTTAACCGTGATACTAGCGGTCGTACCCGCAACGCTGTCTTCGGTAGTCAAGTTGAAATTACCATTGACGGTCTCGACGTTCTCCACCACGATGTCGCGAACCTGCCGGACGTAAGTATCGCCAGTAACAACGGCATTGCTGGCACCATCGATGATGGACAGTGTGGTGACGTCAGTGTTTACAGCTGCAGCAGCCGTGCCAATACCATCCGCGGCAAGGATGCTAAGGGTACCCGCAGAGACATCGGTAGCACTGTTGGCATCATCGCTGATCCGATCGCCCGCGGAGAGGGTCACAGTCTCGGTCCCCGCCGTCGTGGTAATGTCGGAATTCAAGGCGATCCCATCGCCCGCGGTGATGCTGACATTTGCGTTGGTTGAGTTCAAGACACTGCCAAGAGTCGCATTAGCACCAGCGCTAATGTCGAGCAAATTGCTCGTTGTCACGGCGGCGGAGCTGACCGTAATCGTACCGCCTGTCAGCGTCACGTCACCTGTATGGGATGTCAGCGATAGAGTCTCGCCTACCTGCAGGGTGTGGTCGCCATTCACTGTAACATCTCCGGTAGCACGCAAGTCCACATCCGGCAGGTCAATGGTGCCTCCGAGCGAATTAAGAGTCAGCTGACCGACGTTTTCAACCAGGACCCCGTTGTCGCTGGCGATGTCACGCAGTGTCAGAGTCAGATTGCCCTCGTTGCGGAAAAGTACACCTGGGATAGCAGCGCCACCAAGTGTTGTCGGGCTCTCGGTAATGTTCGAGAACGTGGCAACATTGACGTTTGCTTCGACGTCCACTTGGCCGACGTTAAAGATCTCCAGCGTGCGCGCCTGCACGGTGCTGTTCTGTGCGCCGCCGATGCTGACGATATCCGCATCCGGCACACCGCTGTCGCTGATCGAAAGCGTGGCATTGGTGGTCACGTTGCCCAATTCGACTTCATTACCGGTGGTGACGATCGTGATATCGTCGGTAGCGTTCAAAAGCGGGATCGCTATTGACGCGACTTGGATGTTTATCAGATCAGAGTTTTTCACGGTTAGTTCCGCAACGCCGGTCTTAATCCCGTCCAGATGCTCAACGTGGTCAATGATCAGCACACCACCGTCGATTTCGTTCGTACCTGCAATGTCGTCGCCAGTAATGTTTCCCAAGACGTCCAGACGGACCGTCCCGGCGCCAGCGCCGATTGCGCCAGCAGCCAGATCCATGGAACCATTGACCGTACCTGTGATGGTGCTGCGGCTGCTTGTCGTGCTCAGGCCAACTGTACCAATTTCAGTGAGGAACTCACCACCAACTGTAAAGTCGATGTCCCCGTTCGTGGCAACTACATTGGTGCCAGCGCCAGTGAGCGTCATGTCAGCACCACTGCTGATTTCGATTCTACCGATGTTGGTTGCGAGACGGCCGCCATCATCAACCGTCAGGTTGTTCGCGCTCATAACTGTGATGTTACCCAAGTTGGATGTCACGACACCTTCGACTAATACGTCCGCGCCCGGGCTGGTACCAGCGATCGCGATGTTCCCAGCCGTACTCGTTACGGCCGCGGTTACGCCAACGGTTCCTTGTGCACTAATACCAATGTTCCCAGCAGCGCTGACTGCGGAAATTGTGAGCGCATCTGCATCAGCAATGTGCAGATCGCCCGTGATTGTTGTTGTAGTTCGGACCGAATCGACAGCCGTGCTGATCACGTCGTCCTCGGCACCCACATTGACAGCACCAGCGATGGTCAGAGTCTCCGCGGTCACATTCGTAGCTGCTCCAGCATCCGTCACACTGCCGACAGCGGTCAGCTCCACCTCACCGCCGGCTACGCTCACTGCGCCGAGCGCGATGTCACCGCTGTTTTGTGTGGTCAGCGAAATGCTGGTAGCTCCGCCCGCGGTTACTTCATCAGCCAGGATGTTCGCATCAATGCCGGTGATCCCAATGGTACCGTTGGCGGTCGTCGCACGTTCGACAATCAAGCCACCGTTAGTCTGCGAAAGTGTGATGTTCGCACGTTCGCCAAACGCTTCGGCGATGATCGTCGTATCGGACGTGCTAGAATTGGAAATGGTGATGTTATCGACGTCACCGGTAGTGCCACCCACTGCGCCTGTGGTGGCCACGATGGTCGATCCCGTGATCTCCGTCGCCACAGTGATGCTGCCTTCCAGCGCATCTGGGACATTGGTCGTCAGGGTCAAGTCCGCGCCGCGAATCAGGCCGCTAACGAGAGCCGTAGATGTCGCGATGCTACCGTCTGCGGTAATGCCGACCGCTGCGTTGCCTACATCAATCGATTCGACCAGTACGCTGGCAGTCGTTCCAGCAACGCTGTCCTCGGTAGTAAGGAAGAAGGAGCCATTCACCGTCTCGACGTTATCGACGGTGATGTCCTGCGTCTGGCGCACGTGCGTTTCACCACTGACGACCGCCTCGTTCGCTGCCCCAATGATGGACAGCGTGTCGACCGTGGTATTAATCGGATTCGCGATGCTGCCAACCCCGTTCGCGTCCAGAATACTCAGCGTGCCAGCTGTGATTTGGGTTGCGATATCCGCATCATCAGTGATCGCTGCACCAGCTTCGAGAATGACGGTCTCAGCTGCTGTGGCAGTAATGTTTCCACCTAGATGAATGCCGCCGTCAGCTGTAATCCGACTGTTGTGGTTCGTCGTCGCAAAAGTGCCTTCGAGGACGGCGTCGCCAGCAGCAGCCAAGCGAACCAACTCATCGGTTGTCGAAGCGGCAGCACTTGTGGTAATCGTCACGCCATCGTTGAGGATCACGTCTCCGCTTGATGACCTAACCAGAAACTGCTCGCCTGCAGCCAGGGTATGGTTGCCAGCCAGCGTAATCGTATCTGTCGCCCGAAGATCAATGTCGCGCGCGTCGATTGTGCCAGTGCTCGCATTCACTGTCAGTGTGCCGACGTTATCTACGAGAATTCCGGCTTCACTTTGAACATCTGTGAAAGTTAGGTCGAGATTTCCTTCATTGCGGAAAATTACGCCCGGGATCGGGGTGCCCAGATTAGTTGGACTCTCCCGAATATCGTTGAAGACTGCCTCATTCACGTTAGCGTGAATGTCGATCTGGCCCGCGGTAGTAATTTGCAAGCTTTGGGCCTGAATTGTGGTATTGGCGTCGCCAATTCCGGCAATATCCGTATTTCCCTGGGCGTTGATAATCACCTCAGCCCCAGTACGAATTTCTCCAATTCTCAACTCATCACTACTCACGGCGATCGTAATGTCGCCGGTGGCAAAAATCTGGCGGATATTTGGGCTCGGCACCTGAATCGAGACCGTATTGGCCTGCCGAATCCAGAGGTCAGGCGAACTAATCGTCACATCCTCGAGAATGTCGGCCCGGACAATGTCAACAGATGTAGCGCCGATGAGTTCATTGGTGCCAGTGATGCCGTCGGCGGAAATTGAGCCGCCCACGTCAACGACCAGCTCGCGGGCAGAAGCCGAACCGCCAGGTTCAAAGGTCACATGACGCCCGATATCTACGGAGAGGTTGCCACCAGCCGTCTGAATCGCAGCCTCAACTGTCAGGTCGTTGGCGATGTCCAAATTAATATCACCAAATGACGAGGCCAACCGCTGACTCACCGTCACATTTTCGCCACTGATATAGATATCGCCAATAGTTGTGACCAGGCCAGCCCGGGCAGTCCCACCAAAGTCAGTGACCGTCCCAACCGTCAACAGGACACCCGCATCCGCAATGTGTAGATCGCCGTCAATCGCAGTCCCCGCGAGTGTGATCACACTGGTGTTGAGCGCTTGATCGATCGAGCCAACGCTATCAGCGTCAATAATTACAAGGGCATCGGCGGCTACATTAATTAAGTCGCTGTTCGGAGTAAACACAGCGCCGTCAGCTTGAACTGTCACGGTCGCGCCGAGCGCAGCAATTTCACCAACGGACAAGTCTCCGCCGCCAGTCGTAGTCAATGAAATATTATTGCTGCCACCGGCAGTGACTTGCTGAGCAACAAGGTCATTCGCGGTACCAGTCAACGAAATCGTACCATCCGTGGTAACTGCGCTTTCGATAATCGCGCCGTCGCCGCCACCCGCCTGGATGATAGCGATATCGGAATTGGCACCGAAAGCCCGCGCAACGAAGGTTGTTGCGTCTTGGGAAGTGCTAGTATTCGTGATTGCAATATCATTGTTTCCAGCAACGCCATTGCTGATCAGCGTAACAGAGTCGCGAATATCGGTATTAAGCGCAATATCTTCGCCCGAAAGAACACTCAAAGTATTTGCAGCGATCGATCCGCCAGTGGAATCGACATCGGTATCAGCTACGATATTGACGACGCCAGCAGTAACTGTGTCATTGATGTCCACTTCATAGCCGCTCAACTCAAGTACGGCAGTGTCGTCCAGCGTCAATAGTGCATTTACAAAAATCCCGTCTCCAGCGTCGGATCCCGTTCGCAGAATCACACTAACATCCTCTGCGCCAGTCGTTGCGCGCACGTCAAAATCTGAGGCCACCGTGATTGTATCTGTAGCTTCAAAAGTAATGGTTGCACCAGAAACAATTGTGCCTGCGCTTAGCACACCGCTACCAGCCGGGTTGATGTTAAAAACCACGTCATCGCCGACATCCTCGTTGAATGCTTCGATAAAATCAGGTCCGCTGAATGCGTTCCCTCCGGGCACGCCGTTATTGGTATCGCCGATAGCGCCACCCAGGTCCGAAAAAGTAATATTCGTCGGATCAAACAAGATGTGACCGGCGGTAAGGGAAACTTGCCCGATCGAAAGACCGCCGCCGGAGACTTCAAGGAAACCATCAGTCCCAGCATCAAGGCTAGCGCCGTCATACAGAATGGTCGCAGTTTTCTCGAAAGCAGCGACATCACTGCCAGGCTGATTGATCCGAATCTCTCCGTTGCCTTTTGCACTCACGCGGGCCGTTGGTGCGAATACCGCATTGTTGGTTGAAGCAAACTCAATGTAGCCACCGTTGTTGCCGCCCTGGGGATCTGCCAGCCCATCAGCTGCGACAGTCCCTGCGACACCCACATTCTCGCCAGTCACGGAGATAGCACCACCCTTGCCCTGGGCTGAAGATGCACTCATGACGCCCTCATGAATTGCATTCCCGCCAGCACTGTACTCGATCGCACCACCATTTGATCCGTTGCCACTGGCATCCGCTAGAATCGAGCCGGTATTGCTGAGATTCTCGCCCTGAATCACAATCGCTCCACCGTCATAGCTATCGACCAAGCTGCTGGCATCAATCACGCCAGAGTTATCAAAGTCGCCCTGCACGCCCTGCAGGTCGATCGTGATTGCTCCGCCGTATGCATGATCCAATTCCAAGCTGCCAACCCCGGCAGACATCGCGATTCGCGGTGCCTGAATGCGGCCAGAGTTCACAATGTTCTTGGCCAGAAAGGCCACGAAGTCCTGTGCCGCAATATCGGCCCTGTTCTCAATCGTCGCATCACTGTTGCCCTCGAACGCGTCGCGCCCCGCAAGAAAGTTATCGTTGGTCATGTCCATCGTCGACGCTAGAATCGAGCCCACATCAATGGTCGCATTCTCGCCGAAAATCACACCGTTGGGATTCAACAGGTACAGCGAGCCATTCGCTTGCAGTGTACCCAGAATCACGGACGGGTCGACCCCGTTCACCCTGGACAGCAATGCTGATGTCGCAGATGGCTGATTGATAAACACTGCGTTGGCCTGGCCGACGCTGAATGACTGCCAGTCGATAATGGCACGCTGAGACGCCTGGTTGATGTTCATCGCACTTCCAGCGGACCCAATCGTTGCCTCACCGGCAGTCACGCTTCCGCCCTGCGGAAGCTCGTTCGCGAAAACCGAGAACGGAAAGGTCATCATCAGGCTGGCCACGAACGCACTCAAGATGCGATGCAGTGGTGTAATTCGGGGATTGTGAATCGGGCGTTGATTCATGGGGTCTCCTTGGGTGCGACTATGGAAGCGTTTGGTTGTGGGTAGGTTCCGGCCAAGCCCCTGTGTACGTACACGCGCGGGTGCGACGGGTGCATGTATACGGGTTGACACGTACTCAGTACGGGGTTGCTTCGCGATTTCTATCGCGAGCGACGAAAGAAAGTTACCTTTCTCGCCCGGACGCCGTGGCCGGATCGGAGGCGAGTCACCCCGCGCCCCGTAACCCGCGACACCAGGCGCAAGCGCGAGAAGAGGTCAGGGTAAGCCTGGCGGCCTAGAGAAAGCCCCACCGCCCTCAGGTACGCCTCCACTACCGTCAAAAGCTTTTTCATGGACTAAAATGGTCGATTCTCGGCGAGCGCGCAGCCGAAACGTCGCCTCAACTTCACTGCGCTTTGAGATTCGCAGCTGGTGCGCCAGCTGCGCGGAGACCTCCGACAGCGGGCGGGTGTTTCCACCACGACGCTGTAAGAGCTTGATCACACAGACCCCCGTCTCAAGCTGCAGCACCGGGCTCACGTCACCGATTTCCCGAAGCAAAAATGCTTCCTCAAGCACCGACGCTCCCCAGCGCGACCCGTAGCACGCGTCCATCCATCCGGCGTCTCCATCTTACAACTCTTGAATTTATCTTCCGAGCAACAAAGAGCCAGTTTACCAAAGCCCTGCACCTCATCATCAGCAGCCGCAAAAGCCAGCAGTCTCCGCTCGGTCAGACGCACAAACACTTCCGCACGGGGCTCATCGGTCGCAGTGTCAGAGATCCCAAGAAACATGATAGCAAAGCGAACCTGGGGTGGAACGAACTACTTTTCCTTGCTCTTCGCATACTCGGCCGCCAAATCGCCCTCACTGACAACGACCGCCTCGAGCTCCTTGTCCAGAGTTCGCTCACGCAGAACCCCGATCAACACGTTCTCACATCCACGCCGCACAGCAGGCGACTCATGTAATCCCTGGCCTCGCGCCTCAGCGACCAGACTTAGTCAGTCCAGCATTTCTTCCAAGACAACCACCTTGGCCAAGACCTCTCCCCCGGGCCGAACGCCGGTCCATCTCGGAAGTCAGCGCGACACGGCGAATCTCCAACCCGTCAACGGTCGCCACAAGATCCAAATCCTGGGCCGGGGCCCTCGGAACAACTACTGCAACCGGAGAGCGCGCCTGCCACAGCAAAACACCCTGCACAATAACCGCAGCCAACTTCCAAAATTTCACAATGATTCCATCGAATTTGATAGAAACGAAAGCCCCAGCAAGAGCACATGCGTCCGCGAGAAAAATGCAGACTACCGCCCCCCTGCGCAAGATGCAGACCCTAGAGTTTACAAATCGTTTATAGGGCAACGCCCTTTACTAAACAGGCATTCCCAAAAATACAATAGTACGCTTGATCTTTGTAGTATACAGCACCTTTAGCAGCTACGGAGTCGCAGCAAATAGGAACCCGCAAATCATCACCCAAATTGGAAAAGCGATCAGATATCAAGAATGCAGGGTACAAGCAAAGAAGGGCTTAGGTCCTATCCTTATACTTCGTGCTTCACATATTCGGCAACTCTAAAAACGCGCTCAACGCCACACACCTAGATTTAGACAAGCAAACCTCCCTCTACGGCATCGCTGTTCTCCCTGTGGAAAATAAACAGCGTAAGACCACTGCATCTCGTAGTTTTGAACTGAATGAACACATGCCTCACAGGCAGAAGCTGGCGCACGCCACCTCTTGTCTTCGGCCAACTAGGAAGGGGGCCTGCCACAATATTCCAATAAGCACGCAGCTCTCAGCGGTCTACGCGAGCGCCTCCACCGGCCACTAATTTGCGCACTTCGGCGAGTGTCGCTATGGTCGTATCGCCCGGCGTAGTCATGGCTAGGGCGCCATGGCCAGCGCCAAACTCGACTGCGAGCTGAGGATCATCATAGGTCATCAGGCCGTAAATTAGGCCGCTGGCAAAACTATCGCCACCGCCGACACGATCAAAGATTGCGAGGTCTGAGCGATGGCTGGCCTCATAAAACAGGCCGTTGCACCAAGAAATTGCGCCCCAACCATTAACACTGGCGGTATGCACATTTCGCAGTGTGGTTGCAGTCACGCGAAAGTTCGGGTAGGCCTTGATCGCTTGTTCGATCATGGCTTTGAAGTTGGTCACATCCAAGGCATTCATGCTCTCGCCAACACCCTGGACTTCAAACCGCTGGCAAGCGGTACTTCCTCGTTGCCAATCATCACATCGACATGCCGGGCAATCTCGCGATTCGATTCCTGCGCGCGCTCGGGGCCACCAATGCTCCTCCACAGGCTTGGCCTGTAGTTTAAATCATAGCTTACGATCGTCCCGTGACGATGCGCGGCTGAAACAGCCTCTAGAACAACGTCTGGGGTGGTGTCGGGCAAGGCTGCGAAAATGCCGCCAGTATGAAGCCAGCGCACGCCGACCTCACCAAAGATGTGGTCCCAGTCAAAATGACCGGGCTTGAGTTGGCTAGCTTCGGTATTCGCCCGGTCTGAGCAACCCACAGCGCCACGGATTCCGAATCCGCGCTCGGTGAAGTTCAGTCCGTTGCGGACCTCGCGACCAATCCCGTCATGGTCCATCCAGCGGATCAAATCAGTCGTTATGCCACCCTGCATGACGCAGTCTTCCAGCAGGTGCCCGATTTCATTGTCCACAAAGGCAGTGACGACTGCGGTCTTCAGGCAAAAGCACTTACGAAGACCGCGCGCTACGTTGTACTCGCCGCCGCCTCCCAGACGTCGAACGAACGGGATGTGCGTAAGCGACCATCGCCCGGATCCAAGCGCAGCATGGTCTCGCCAAGCGAAATCTGATCAAACTGGCACTCTTCCCGACGACGAAGCGGCAGTACCGACCTCAGGAAACCTATTCGACGACGGAGATATCGACAGGTGGGCGCAGGTTTGCGCAAACAGCCAGAGCGTCATGCACAACATGCGACTCGAAGGCTTCGAACGGTGCGGAAGAAATCGCATCGCCACTGTCCAGAGCCACGAAAGCCTGCTGCGTGATGTTGTAGTCGAAGCGCGGTGCCCACTTACGGGAGCCAAGGCGCGCCGTAGTGGAGCAGTTGTCGACCATGTGCGCAACGCCCTTGAAATGCATGTAGGGGTTGAGCGAATCGACAGCTTCGATCACGGACTCGTTGCAGACTTCAGAGAAGGAGTGGTCATGCTCGAGTAAGACATCAATCTGCGCGACCATGGTCGCGAGGTAAACGCCGGCGGTGAACGGATCAATCGGAATCGCATCCTCATCCCGTGAAGCGCGGACTTTTTCACCAACAATCCAAGTCTGCGTGCCGTCAATCTTGCCCATCGGGAATTGGCCATGACGCGAACCGGCCATGATCACACTGCGAATCTCATTGCAGCTCGCAACTTCCTCATAGCACTCGAGTAGGATATCTTTTGCAGGTCCATAGCTGGCGTTGTAGGCGGAGCGAAAAACGCCCTGCCCGGTCTCGTCCAACTGGTTGTAGACTTCGACGAGGCCATGCTTGGAGATGATCTTGCTTATCGGCCCCGTGATGGATTCAGCGCTGTTCAGGAATGCTTGCTCTTCGGAGAGTCCCTGCGCGCAGTAGCGACGGAACAGCGTCTCGATAATGCCGTGAACAGCACCCAGAAGAATGCCGCGCTCACCATAGATATCACTGCAGTATTCGTCGGTCAGTGTGGTCTGGAAGATGATGGGCGAGCCGACGCCGACAGCCCAGCCAAGAGCGTGATCCACGGCTTTGCCATTGGCATCTTGCTCGATTGCAAAGCTGGCGTTGATCCCTGCGCCATTGACTTCGCGGCCCTGCACGTACAGGCGACGCACAGAGGGTCCCATGCCTTTCGGACAGACACCAACGACGTTGATATTCTTGGGGAAGGATTCGCCGACACTATCTAGAAACCCGACCAGAAAACCGTGGGACAGGCCAAGCGTAGCGCCATCCTTGAGGTTCTCGAACACTTCCTTATAGAGCGAAGTCTGCGCGGCGTCAGAGACGAGGAAGATGACCACGTCTGACTCGCGAATGACGGAGAACATCTCGCCGACGGTGCCGTCTGCCTGGGAAAACCCAGCAGCTTCCGCCAGAGCGATAGATGCCGATCCTTCACGCAGACCAATGGCCACGCGGATGTCCGTACCTTCAAGCGACTCGCGTAAGTTCTGTGCCTGGGCAGGCCCTTGGGAGCCCCAACCGATCACACCGATCTGCTTTACGCCGGCGAAGGCTTGGGACAATAATGGGAAAAGGTCGCGACCGCCGCGTACGATATGTTCGTCGGTTCCGGAAAGCGAAATCTTCTCTTTTTTGAACACACTGGTCTCGAAATCGAGGCTCATTTCTGGGTCTCCTGCTACTGCAAGTCGTTTGGGCAAACCGTAACTATACGCAGGCGCGCCGGAAAGGGAAAAATTCGCATCGCATATCGCTTGGGTTCGGGAGAGGCTATAGTCTTCTCTTTTGGTTCCCCACAGCACGAGGATGTCTGATGATCGAGAAGGATCGCACCTACCTAATCATGGGTCTCCTGGACCCTAATTCCATCGCCTACGCAATTGGCAAGAGCATCGAATCTGCCGGCGGAAAGGTGGTTTACACCATGCTCAGCGAACGCATGAAACGTATCTTCTTCGACCGCAGCAAGACGATCGACAAGGAAGAGCGTGACGCGCTGGACATCCGATTCTGCGATGTGACAGTCGAGCAAGAGGTGGTTGATCTCTTTGATACGTTCGATGACCTCGCCGGTGTCGTTCACGCGATCGCGTATGTCAATCCGAAGACTGGTCTCGGCCCCGAGTTTCATACCGAAGCTGCGGAAGACCTGACCACCGGCTTTCACATCAGCGCTGTCTCACTGGCTACAGTCGCCCGCCATGCGGTGCCGAAGATGCCCGGCGGCGGCGGCATTGTCGCTCTGACCTTCGATTCACAGCGAGCATTCCCGTCCTATAACTGGATGGGCGTGAACAAAGCCGCGCTGGAAGCTGTCGTACGTGGGTTAGCGCGCAGGCATGGTAAGGACAATGTCCGCGTGAATGCGGTCTCCGCAGGGCCCTTGATGACCAAGGCTGCCTCGAAGATTCCCGGGTTTCAGGATCTTGGCGCGCTTTGGGCGGATGCTGCGCCGATTCACTGGGATCCAGAGGAAGATGCCGCGGCCGTCGCTGACGCCGTCTCCTTCCTCATCAGCGGTAGCGCGGCCAAGATTACTGGCCAAACGCTGTATGTGGATGGCGGCATGAACATTGTCGGGGGCAACATGCTCCCGCACGAGCGTCCGTAAGGGGCTTGGCTTCTATGCTCTCCTGCTCGCGTTACTGTGGCGTGAGCATGAGGGCGCAAGCGCTCCCCCTCCCCCGTTGAGTTCAACGCCACGTTCCAGAAGAGGGAAAAGAATGGGACAGTCCAACGCGGCTAATTTTGGTATTCAGAGCTACTGCTTTCGTCATTTCAAGGACAACGCGGCCGTAGCCGGCATGGTACGGGAACTTGGCCTAAGCAAGATCGAGGTTTGCGCAGTTCACGCGGATTTCAACGACGTCGAAGGCTGGAAGAAAACAGTCAAGGTTTATCGGGACTCCGGAGTCGAGATCGTCTCCATCGGGGTAGAAGGGTTTTCCGGCGACCAAGACGCGGACCGCAAGCGGTTTGAGTGTGCGGCAGCGGCGGGCGCGAAGTTCATTTCTGCCCACTTTCATATCGGCAGCTTTCAACAAGCCGTACCGGCAGCGGCCAAGTTGTGCGAGGAATACGGCATTCGCATCGGCATACACTGCCATGGGGGCTACATGTTCGGGGGGCAACCCGACGTGGTTGCACACCTGCTCGAGCTTGGCGGCCCAGGCATCGGCTTGTGTCTCGATACTGCCTGGTGTATGCAGATCGGGCCACAGCGCGGCAATCCTGTCGAATGGGCGGAGCGCTTCAAGAGCCGTCTTTATGGGATTCATTACAAGGACTTCACGTTCAACCCGGACGGCGGCTGGAATGACGTAGTCGTGGGCACTGGAACCCTGAATTTGCCAGCGTTAGTTGAAACGGTAAATGCGAACGGATTTAACGGATTTGCCGTCATTGAATACGAAGCAGATGTCGAGAATCCGATTCCGTCCCTGACCAGGTGCGTGGCCAGCATGCGGGAAGCGATGGCTTAGGCGCCTGACCACGGCTATTGCATATGCCGTGGCGCATCGTATGTTACCCGGCTTGTCCTATTAGATACTAAGGTACTCCCAGCATGGCCGATTCTGGCTGCCACTCAGTCATCGAAAGCCTCGGTGTGTATTTGCCGCCGAAGAAAGTCTCCAGCAAGGAGATTCTACGCGCTTGCCGTGTCAAAATGATGCTGCCACTGCAGCGTTTGACTGGCATCAAAACCCGCCGTATGGCTGGTGAGAGCGAATTTTCGATTGACCTAGCGCGGCGCGCAATTCAGGAATGTCTCGACCGCTCCAAGTACGGTCCCGGAGATGTCGAGTTGCTGATTTGCTGCAATATCTCGCGCTATGATGGCCCCAATTTTCACTTTTCATTCGAGCCCAGCACCTCCGTTCAACTAAAGCGCGACTTTGGGCTCGACAATGCGTTGGTGTTTGATATCTCCAATGCCTGTGCTGGTATGTTCACCGGGATCAACATTGCAGACAGCTACATCCGCGCTGGCTTCATCAAGCGGGCACTGGTGGTCAGCGGTGAGTACATCACCCACTTGACAGTGACTGCCCAGAAGGAGATTCTGAATCGTGATGATGAGCGTATTGCCTGCCTGACACTCGGAGACTCCGGCGCTGCCGTCATGCTGGAGCGAACCGACAACCCAAAAGTGGGCTTTCACGCCATCGATATGTACACGCTCGGAAAATTCAGCGAGTATTGCATCGCCAAGCCGACCAAGGAAGAGCACGGTGGGGCGATCATGCTCACGGAGTCCATGAAGTTGCACGCCGTGGCCATTCGCGAGTCCGTGCGCCATTTCGGCTCCGTCCTGCTGCAACTGAAGTGGCCGCGAGACGCCATCAATTACGTCATCATGCATCAAACGGCGCGCACTGCGATCAGCCAGACAGCGAATATGATCAACCGCCTGATGGGCGAGGAGATCTGCGACAAAGAGAGCATGATCAATAACCTCGCAGAGCGAGGAAACACCTCCACAACCACGCATTTTGTGGCGCTCTGGGATAACATCGCCAAGAACAAGTTCAACCCGGGCGATACCGTGATTTTCGCGATTCAGGCATCTGGCATCACGATCGGGACCGCGCCGTATACATTCGATGACTTGCCTGTTCGGATGCGGGAAATTGAAGCACAACGCCCTGCAGAAGCACGCATGCCAGCAGCACTTGGCGGGACCGCCGCCCCAGTCGCGGAAATCTTGCCAAAGACCGCCGAGCCATCGATTTCAGTCTCAATTTCGCCGATTTCACTGCCCCGCATCCGCATTGAAAGCATTGGTATCGTGCCGCTTGACTCAACCATGGAGCACGACGCAGTCGCTCTCGCGGGTGCCGCTGCGGAGGACTGCTTCAATCGCTCCGTTTATCAACGGCAGCAGATCGACATGTTGATTCACTCCGGCGTGCACCGCAATGAATTCGTCTGCGAGCCCGCCCTAGCTGCGCTGATCGCGGGCCGTGTGGGCGTAAATGGCGAGGCCGAGCCTGATGGCCCGAAGACGTTCGCCTACGACGTGTTCAACGGTGCCATTGGCTTTCTGAACGCCTGCTACAATGCGATCGCAATGATCGCCGCTAAGAAGTGCGACAACATCATGGTCGTCGCCTCTGAAGTGGAGAACAACACTGGGACCGACAAGGAACTGCTCGGCGTCCGCGAGACCGGATCCGCACTCATTCTTGACCGATCCGAGGACAACCGGACTGGCTTTGGCAGCTTTGTTTTTCGCTATTTCACCGATTACATCGACGCCTTTCGCTCTCACATCGGCCAGGAGAAAGGGCTTGCCTTTCTTAGTTTCATCCGCAATCCTGAGATTGAGACGTACTACCTGCAGTGCATCAAGGATGCCGTCTGCGAAGTCATGCTGCGGGAGAACCTGAAGGCCTCACAGATCAAGGCCATTTTTCCGCCGCAGATTTCCTCAGAATTCATCACCCGCATGAGTGAGTCCCTTGGGATCGTCCGCGAGAAGTTTGTCGACGTAGTTGACGGTGGCAAAGACCTGTTTACTTCGTCCCTGCCGCACACGCTGCGACGGGCGCAGGAGACCAATCAGGTCCAGAACGGTGATATCGGCCTGATCATTAACGTGGGAAGCGGCATCCAAGTCGGCTGCGCCATTTATTACTTCTAGTAGCCTCGTGAAGGCACGCTGAGTGCTCAAGCATTCGTGTTCTGCTCAGAACCGTCCGTTCAATCACGATCGATCAGGCCAAGTAGCGCGGGCGCGGAACCTTCACCATACATAGCTGCGTCGCAGCCGGGACCGTTGCATTTTTGTGCTTCCAGACTCCCTGAGTCTACGATTATGTCCCCGGCCCTGATCGAGTGAAATCCACACGCCCCTGGCCTGCAAACAAATCCCGCGCAATCCAAACTTGGCACGGCCCCTGCTAGGTCGGTAGGTGCCTCGTCCCATGACGCCCGGTTTGGTTAATTCCAGGCCGGGCGTCTTTTTTAGGGGCTCCAAAAATACAAATCATTCACAACACTTCGCTGTTACGGTAGTTTGGGCTAAGGCACGGAACTAAAAACATAGGACAGAGGGACCGACTGGCCAATCGTTAAAAGAAAGGAATCCCTAGAGTGGTCACTCCGATTCTCAACACTTTCGTGGCGTCTATCGGATATTTTATCCTAGGCCAGACCAAGAAGGTCATCGCAGGCCTAATTCTTTGGTTAGTGGGCGTGATTTCATGCCGACTTCCGGCCTTGATCATCACCATCTTCGTCATCATTGACGCGCTTGGCGTGACCACCGCCCCGGACAACGGAGACAGTGTCGACGAGCATGCGTACAAATTCGGGCTGTTGTACAAAATCGCTAAGCTGATCCACAAAGAGGCCGTGTTCAAAGACTGAGTCGCGCCTGACAAACTATCAACTACACAAAAAAGCCCGGTTCGTTTACACGAACCGGGCTTTTCTTGTAAAATAGTTTGGTAGTGGCTCAGGGACTCGAACCCCGGACCCACGGATTATGATTCCGTTGCTCTAACCAACTGAGCTAAGCCACCACACAAAAGTGTCTAGCAGAGGCTGTGCCTAGCGACGCAAGCCGAGCTTCTGAATCAACTCGCGATAGCGGTCATGTTGAGTACGGCTGAGGTACTTCAGATGCTTCTTACGGCGCTGGACGAGCAGCTGGAGGCCTCGGCGTGTGTGGTTGTCCTTCTTATTCGCCTTCATGTGCTCGGTCAATTCCTTGATCCGATGCGTCAGTACGGCTACCTGAACGTCCGAAGAGCCAGTGTCTCCACCCCTCAGAGCGTATTCTTTAATCACTTCCGCTTTGGTTTCGACGTCCATAGACATTCCCCAATGGTATAAAAATATTCTTATCAAACAGGTAAGTTGCCAAGAAACGGGTAGCTGTCAAGCGGCCTCTCAGGAAATCTACAAGATGTGCCACGACTGATCGACTATGCAGCGGATCTGGTGCGCATGCTTGCCGCCCGCCTGTACAGTGCAATCTTTCATCCCCCTCGTCCCCACAAGGTAGCGACTATGCGTGTGCTCGTCCTGCTGATACTGGCAAGTTTTCTGATTGGATGCCAGACCACAGCCCCCGCAGACGCGGATCCTGAGGCGGCCTTTGACGTGCCAATACCGCCTGCTTGGACCTCCTCGCACAGTGTGGCTGGAGTCCCGGGGCTCACTGCTTGGGCTGAGGACCTTCAAGATCCACTGCTGGTTGACCTCATCCATGATGGTCTGGCGCATAATTTCAGCCTTCAGGCCTCGCGCGCCGCTCTCCATGCAATCTCCGCAACCGTCCTGCGCGGCCTCGCCGCACGGGAACCATCACTTGCCTTGAACGGCGATGGTCGGCGTTCGCGCAGCGTGAATGATGAGCGCGGCCGCCAGCCAGATGCGATTTCGGCAAGCCTGGCACTGGGAGTGGCGGTGAGCTGGGAATTGGACCTGTGGGGACGACTTCGCCACGAGGCGTATGCAACGGCGCGGGATCTCGAGGCGGCGGGCTGGACTGATCGCGGTGCGCGGCTGGCAATCGCTGTGGCGATCGCACGCCAATACTGCGACGCCATCACTGCTAAGTACAACCTGACGCTGGCGCGAGAGAATATTGGGAGCTTTGGCGGAACGCTGCAGACAGCCGAGCAACGCTACCGCAGCGGGCTTTTGAACGGCGCGGCAGAAGTTCATTTATCGCGTGCCAATGTCGCCAACAGTGAGCGTGCATTGCACAGCGCCGAACGCGAGTACGACGCCGCGGTCCGGGCCTTGGAGGCACTGGTCGGGCGTTATCCGCAAGCAGCCTTGAGCGTGGCGGATCAACTTCCATACATCACGGCGGTGCCAGCCGGCATACCCGCAGATCTGCTGGCCCGACGGCCAGATGTATGCGCAGCCGAGGCCCGCTTGGCCGCCGCTGGCTTACGCACTAGGGTGGCCCGCGCTCAAGCGTTTCCGGCCGTGCGCTTGACGGCCAACACTGGGACAAGCTCGGATACGCTGCGCAAGATCCTGCATCCCAGCCACATGCTATGGAGTCTGGCCGCGGGCGTCACGCAGCCGCTGTTCGACGGCGGTGCGATCTCTGCAGGAATCATGGCTGCGGACGCCCGACAGCAGCAGGCACTTGCGAACTATGCACAAACAGCACTCACTGCCTATCAGGAGGTCGAGACAGCGTTGGCTGCGGACGCGTTTCTGACGTCTGAGCTGGCAGCTTTACAGGTAGCAGCGCATGAGTCACAGGCAGCCGAAGCCGAGACGCGCGAGAACTATGACAACGGACTGGTGGAACTTACGGCGCTGCTGGTTGCCCAACGACGTTCGGTGGATGCCCGACGCAGCCGCATCACAGTCACGAACCGTCGCCTTCAGAACCGGCTGGGGCTGTATCTCGCACTTGGCGGAGGATTTGAGCGATGATCAAGACGACACTGAAGATTCTGTTTCCGATCGCGTTGTTAATTGGCAGCTTCTTTTTCATTCGCTGGATGATCAGCAACAAGCCTCAACCGAAGACACGCCCATCGTGGACTGTCTCGCCAGTGGTAGAGGTTGCGGAACTCGAAGCGGTCTCGCATACGCTTTCGGTGCGGAGCGAGGGTAATGTACGGCCGCGCATCGAAACCACGCTGGTGACCCAGATTGGGGGCCGAATTGTAGAGCTCAGCGACAAGCTCGTAGACGGTGCGCACTTCGCAGAGGGGGATGTGCTGATTCGGATCGAAGCCACCGATTATGAGATTGCCGTCCAGGCAGCTGAGGCAACCGCCTCCCAGCGGGCTCGCCAGTTGGAAGAGCAACAGTTACTGGCCAAGCGCGCGAAGATCGACATCCGGATCATTGCCGCAGATGTCACACAGGCTCAACTCGCGCTGACGCAGGAGCAGGCACGCGCAGGGCAGGCGCTGCGAGATTGGGACCGAATGGGCCGCGAGGGGCAGCCGGGTGATTTGGTTTTACGGAAACCGCAACTTGCAGCGGCGCGCGCAGCCGTCGATGCCGCGCAAGCACGCCAGGAACAGAAGACGCTGGACCTGGAACTCGCTGACGCGCGAATCGCCACGGCGAGAGCAGCTCTGGCAGCGGCAGAGGCAGAATTTGCCAAACGACGGCTGGACCTGACACGAACGACCGTCGTGGCCCCATACAACGGTCGCGTACTTGAGCAGCTTGTCGATCATGGGCGGTATTTGGGCCCAGGCTCGGCACTAGCGCAGGTTTACCCGACCGACGCGATCGAGGTGCGCTTATCCTGCAGCGCTCGAGATCTGGCAGCGATGGATCTGCCTGCCAAGCCGGCCGTAACACTTACCAGCCCCGGAGACGGTCTCAGGTGGCAGGCTCGCATAGAGCGCAGCGAGGGGCGCATGGACACACACACGCGCCAGCTCGTGCTGATCGCCCGCGTCCGTTCTGTGCGCGAAGAACGTCCCTTGCAGATCGGCGAGTACGTAGAGGCAACAATCCGCGGCCGGACGATCCACGATGTGTATGTGATCCCGCGTGAGGCCGTGCGCCCCGGAAACGAGATTCTATTGATCGACTCCGAGAATCGGCTGCGCCGGGAAACGATAAATCTCTGCTGGTCCGATGCTGAGGCGGTGATTACAGATTCAGCGCTGCCGGCCGGGCATCGCCTGGTACTTACTGCTCTCTCGATCGCATCGGACGGGACGACAGTCCAAGTGAAGGGCGAGGAACCGCTAAGGAACAAGGCGAAGAGGCGGGGCAAGCGAAAACCCGGGAGCAGGGCCTCTTCGCCGCATGGTGGCGGCCACGGCCGGCCATGATCGCCTGGTTCTGCCGCAACGGCATCGCGGCCAATCTGCTGATGATTGGACTGCTTTTTTCTGGCTCCTACGTCGCCTTTCGCGTGCTGCCGCTTGAGGTGTTTCCATCGTTCGAGATGGACACTGTCACTGTGCAAATTCCCTTTCGCGGGGCAACACCGGCCGAAGTCGAGGAAGGTGTTCTGCTGCGCCTGGAGGAAGCCATATACGACTTGGAGGGCATCCGCGAACTACGCTCTACGGCCGCAGAGAATGTTGGTACCGTTCACGTCGAGCTAGAGTCTGGCTATGACTCGCGTGAGATGCTGGATGATCTCAAGAATCGGGTGGATGCGATCAGCACGTTTCCCGATAACACGGAACGACCGATCTATACGACCTCGAATCGCCGGCGGCAGGTGATCAGCGTGGTAGTATCTGGGGATCTACCGGAACGAGAGCTGCGCAAGCTGGGAGAAACAATCCGCGATGACCTCGTCGCCTTGCCGGGGCTCTCCCCGG
>DMTJ01000249.1 GCA_003477185.1 Lentisphaeria bacterium | reverse complement strand
CATCAAGACCTCTGGCAACTCCCCCGAGGCCGAGACTATGACTCTGGAGTGGGTCGGCACCATTCCTGGCAAGCGCGAGAGCCGCCGTTTCGAGGGCGACCACATGCTCACCCAGCAGGACGTGATCGAGCAACGCGTACACCCGGATGCAGTCGCGGTCGGCGGTTGGTCCCTGGACCTGCACCCGTCCGACGCGATCTACAGTGAGAAGACGCCGTGCAATCAGTGGCACAGCAAGGGCGTCTACGGCATTCCCTACCGCTGCTCCTACAGCCGTAATATCAGTAACCTCTTTCTTGCTGGGCGCATCATCAGCGCTTCGCATGTCGCCTTTGGCTCGAGCCGCGTGATGCTGACCTGTGCCCATGGTGCCACGGCGGTCGGCATGGCTGCGGCCCACTGCCAACGCGACGGCCTACTCCCCCGCGGCCTGACCGAACCAGAACGCATGACGGCGCTACAAACCGCGCTCAATCGAGCCGGACAAGGTATCTCGGGCGTACCACTCGCGGGCGACGGCGACCTTGCGGAGTCCGCAACGCTGACGGCCTCCTCGACCTATGAGTTGACTGCGCTCGCCGCAGATGGCATCTGGCTGGATCTTACCTGCCCCGTAGCGCAGATGCTGCCGCTGGCGCCCGAGGACCGCCCTACCCTGTCCTTGACGGTGCGCGCCGCCGAGCCTTGCCAATTGCGCATCGCACTGCAGGTAAGCGATAAAGTCGCGAACTTCACCCCGGAGACAACCCTCTGTGAGCAGGCCTTTGCGCTATCCGCGGGAGAGCAGATCATCGCCTTCCCCATCGGCACCAGCGTCGATACACCGCGCTACGGCTTCCTCTGCCTCTATGGCGACGAGAGCATCGAAGTCGCCTGCTCGCAACAGCGCCTCACCGGCCTACTCAGCGTGCGAAAGCGATTCAACAAAGCGGTATCCAACTTTGGCGAACAGGTCCCGCCCGACGGGATCGGGATCGAGCGCTTTGAGTTCTGGACACCAGCTCGCCGTCCGGACGGGCACAATCTCGCCCTCCAGTTGTCGACGCCGCTCAAGGCGTTCGACGCCTCACAGCTGCGCAGCGGCTGGTTCCGACCCACAACAGCCACAAATGCTTGGGCCGCAAGCCCGGACGATCCGAGCCCACGACTTGATTTCCGGTGGAACACAGCACAAAGAATCGGCGAAATCGTACTGCACTTCGACGCGGATTGGGACCATGCCATGGAGACGGCCCAATATGGCCACCCTGAGAACGTGATGCCATTCTGTGTGCGCGACTACGTGATCCGCGATGCCGACGGCACAGAACTGCACCGTTGCTCCGGCAACTACCAGACCATCAATCGCATCCGCTTCGCCGAACCTGTTGACACCCGAGCCATCTCCATCGAACTAGCACACCCATCGAGGCAGGTTTCCGCGTCTCTATTTGGCGTCCGAGTTTATTCATAAACTCGCTGAAATGATGACGATCGCTTTGTGATCTCAGTTTGATTTCCAGATGGAATTGGACCATAGTGCATACGCTCGACTCTCCCTGTATTAATCACCGGGCACATTATGATGCACCCCCGTTACCAGCATTTTCAATTAACTTCTCAGCGACACAAAACGACCGGCACGTCCGCGTTCACGTTGATCGAGCTGCTGGTTGTGATCATGATTATCACCATTCTTGCCTCGCTGCTATTGCCCTCGCTGGCGAACGCTAGGCAGAGCGGTAGGAAATCCGCTTGCGTGTCCAATTTGCGCCAGCTCGCCTTGACCCTCACGATGTATACCGGCGACAATGTCGACCAATACCCGACAACGGGCTGGGGCCCCCTTGGCCGGATAGTCTGGGACGACTTGGTCGCCGGCTACGATGGCCGCCCGGCATTACCACGCTACGGACGCCTGTTTGCCGACCAGGCCTCCGCTCTGCTGACTCGCACCACTTGGGGCGAGAAATACGGCGAGGTCTACAAGTGCCCGGATGACACTCTCCAAAGTTTCTATGGGACCAGCACCGACACCTATGCGCGCTCTTACTCGATCACCTCGTTGGTCCTGTTTCCCGTTGCTGGCTATGAGGCTGCCAACCATCTTGGGATTTCCGGCTACGCCACCAGTACCGGCCAGAAGCTAACGCGTAAAAGCAGCGGACTCGTCAAACCAAGCGAAACCATCGTCCTGTCGGAGTATCATAGTCCTTCGAATTTTCTCGGCAACGGCTGGCAACATAGCGCTGCAGCATACACCATCGAAAATCGCCAGCTCAGCGGCTATTGGGCTCATGGCCGATCGGCAAACTATCTGATCGCTGATGGCCATGTTGAGGCACCGGACTTTTATGACACCCTGGCCACGCCGGACGGCTCTGTGTCCAGCCCTGCCAGCAGCGTCGCTGACACCATGTGGGACTCAAGCCCCGGCAGAGACTGATTTATCCAGGCTATCGAGTCGGGACGATCGCTGGCGAGTAGTCCAGTTTCCGGTCCTGTGCCCCCTCGAAAAAGGTACTGATCACGTCTCGTTCTCAACACTCCAATTGCTCTCAATCCGGCCGTCTCCAAGCACGATGCGGTCCAGTTCATTCCGAAACCAATCAGCCAGCTTGAGGTAGCGCGGATCGTTCGCGACATTGGCCTGCTCACCAGGATCATCGCGCAGATCAAATAGCGCCAACGCCACGTCTTCCCGTGGGCCTTCAAGCCCCCATTTGGTGTCCTCGCCAGCGGCATTGCCCACTTCTCCCCCGTCTTTCCATCTTTTCGCCGTACTCGCATTGAGAATGCAAAATCATCTGTGCGAAGATAGGCCCGTGGCCCGATCACCTGATTCATCTCGCCAATCACATAGTCCCGGTGAGCCTGGCCCATACAGCCTAACGTCCACCGGAAAGCCCTCCGAGTGCGCGTAGGCACCCTCAGCCAGGTCAGCGCCCCCGCCCTCAGGATGGTCGGGGAAAATCAAAAAACTCATGACTCACCTTCCCGGCAGGCCACGTTTTCTTGTTCGACGACATGGCAATGACGGCGCAATGATTCGACATGCTGTAGGGACCGGACTTGGCCTCGATTCTAGTTTTCCCAAGTGCCAGCCGTGATCGCCGATCACGTACAGGATCAAGAAGCCGCGACCGCTCTTGCGACTGAACGCCTTGAAGCTCTTAAACGCAGCTGTGATCTGCCGATTCATCGTCATCTGAGTCGTTGCCGGGCTGACGCCGCCGAGGATGACGTTCGGATTGCTGCGCGCATACGAACGCAGGATGTCCAAACGCTCATCGACCGCGAGTTGCTGCTCGATGATCTCCGTTGGCAGTTTCGCCTTCCACGCGGCCTTCTTGTCAATCGCCTAGGACAGCAGAGTCGGCTCCCCAGAAAACCTTCTTTATGGTTTTCTGGGGAGGTAGCTTGTATGCCCAGACGTCAAGTCGCCGTTGAATATCCGCACTGAACCGCTAGAAAAGTTCCCAGGCAGCATTAGCATAACGGCGTTCCCTGCACGACATCGGAGACCCGGATGCAGTCGCTACATCCCTGCCGCAACACACCTCTTGCTCTCGTCACTCTCCTAGCTGCGCAGCTCTTTGTCCAGGCAAGCTCAGCTCCGAATGCCCAGATCGACCGTGCCATCAGAGAGGCGCTCGACGAGCTGGTTAACGCGCGGATCGATCCTAGAGCGCTCGCGGCCTCCATCGAACTCCCCTACCCTGTCCCCGCTGTGACAGCGCCGCTCGGCGAAGTCGAGGCCAAGCTCAAAGCAGCCGCCCAAAAAAAGGTCAACACCACGCAGAGCGCCACAACCGCCGAGATTGAGCGGGATGCCATAGAACGCTATCCCTTGTACAAGACCGGCGACACGGTCGCACTCACACTCCGACGCGGATTCGTCGTCAAGGGCACCTTACGCACCGTTGCCCCCTCATACATCATCGTTGGCAGTCGTCGTTATGCCAAAGTGGATCTCACCGATGAGACCCGTTGCGCCCTCGACGCCAGCATCAATCAGGCAAAGCGCGAGCGATATATTCGCAACAAAATGCTACTCCGAGAAGATCGCCGCCAGGAAGCCGAGCGCTTGGCTGCTTCCGGCCTGGCCAGCAAAATCTACCTCGCCCACGGCTACATGCGCTACAAAGACAGCTGGCGGCCCGCCCGGCCCCTCTTCAATCGCTACCTTGCTGCAAAGCGGAAGCGCCTGCGTTCCGAGCTGCGCCAGAAAGTCGAAAACGAGCTGTATCCACAGTTTGGCTACCGTCGCCAGAGCGGCCGTTGGGTCTACCCCACCCAGCCCACAGCACGCGAGCAAACCGGGGCTTTCGACATCTTCGCCGATCCCGACCCTGATCCGCCTCCCGCAGTGGAAAAAGAACAGGAGGCAGAGCCCGAAGCTCCCCCGGCCCCGGCAAAGACCCCGCGAGCGCGCGACACCGTCCTCGACGCACTCAAAAAACAGGGGGCCGTGGAACACGTGCCCCCTGCGGAGTAGCCGGTTTGCGAACTCCGCAAAACCGCTGATGCTGCCGCTCTCCCC
>DMTJ01000423.1 GCA_003477185.1 Lentisphaeria bacterium | reverse complement strand
ACCATCCGGCGCTCCCGCCAAAATGTAGCGTCAATTCCGCATGGGCCCTTGGTCAACAGCTCGGAACATCAAGAGGCCAAAGCAGAGCCAAAAACCAAAATAGACGCCTGCCTGATTGAGGGAGGCGACTCCTCCTTACTACGCGAAGCATGTCCCCGAGCTTGGCAGCTTCGCCGACGGGTTCCAATAGCCAACGCAGACCGCCCGACGGGCAGGGCACGCCCAACTGGATCGGGAGCGAAGCGCCAATCTCCAGTTTCCAAGTGAGGGCCGTAGGAAGCGTGCTCCACGCCGTTGGATATTGGACACATCGACTCGATGCAGCTACTGTTCCCGGGAAGGGCCTGGCATTTAAACCTAGCTGAGTGACCCTACACCGAAGGATCGAATTATCCCACTATTTGAGCATATCCGGCACCAACCTCCACGCACGCTGACGCAGGAAAGACCGTTGATGATCGCCTGTTGTCCCTTGCGTAGCCATGTGAATCTATCGACTATTATTCGGACGGCGGGCTGCAGCGGCGTCCGCGACGTGATCGCTACAGGTGCCGCCAAGCTGGTGAACAAGATCACGCGTGACGGTGCCGAGCATGTGACGCTGACGGTTCGCAACAGCCTACCGCCGGTGCTAAGGGAACTGAAGCAGCAAGGCTTTACGCTTGTGGGGCTGGAGCAGACGACAAATTCCACCCTGCTTTGCGAATACGCCTTTCCGCGCGAATCTGTGATCGTTGTGGGCTCCGAGCGCGAAGGTCTGTCAGATGCCTGCCTGGCACTGTTAGACGCTGTAGTCGAAATTCCCGTGTGGGGCATGCCCTATTCGTATAACGTGGCCACTGCGACATCGCTGGCGATCTACGAATATTGTCGACAACATCCAGACGGTTGAGTGCGAACCGTCAGCCCGATTGGCCGGGTACACGGGGAGAGATAACCCGCCGAACACGCGCAATGACGCCGGAACAATGGCTAGAAGATTAGCAGTAGTGTGCTGTTGCTGGGGCGCAACCTTTTCGTGTGTTTGCCGGGCAATTTTTCATGCACCATTCGGACAGCCTCTAGCCAGTACGCAGGTCGCATATCACCCCTGAAACAATTAGCCCAGCCACAACCTCGCGAAGAGCGTGACATATGAACAATAGGCGATGGTGTGCGGTTGACCGCTGGTGGGCCGCTGGTTTCCATCCTGTGATCCTGTCAAAAAGCAGCCAATGGCTGACATTCGATTGTAACTGGTCGGAGGATTGGGGACGTTTTACCAGTGATCGCGGTGGTCACTCTGCGGGAGGTCACCAATCTGATCGTGGCGTTTGGCTCGGTGCTAGTGGGGAAGCCGCTGATTAGCCGAAGTTTGGGGAGGTGGACGGTCTTCGTAGTTGCTCCGAGATCTCTGCTATTTACCGTGGCGTCGGTAAAAATTTCACTGACCGAGGACTGGCCCATTCTGGTTGAATTAGTGGTCGCGGGTTGGGACTGGACTGATGAGCTGGCCAAGTATAGGCAACAAAGGAGCTCGGCTAATCGAAGGATTGAGCGGGCTTGGAAAACCAGAATCTCTCTTCGCACGGCTGCTTCGGGTTCTCTTTTGCGTTTTTCAGGCTATACTGATAGTCTCATCAGGGGCGCACCCTGCGCAATCACAAAGACACAGGAAGACAGAGACATGGCACAGCTGAAAACCACATTACTCGCAGTTCTCGTATGTATTGCCACAATGAGCCTAGTTTCTGGTTGCGGTAGTAAAGAAAAGCCAGCCGACACGCGAGCAAGCCAGACAGGTGATACTGGAGACGCTGCAGCTCAAGCAGAGGCCGTAGCCGCGAAGGCCCAGGCAGAATCCGAGGCGCTTGACGCTGCCGCAGAAGCCGTCGTACAGAAAGCCGTTCAGGAGGCAGCCGCAGCAAAGGCCAAGGCTGATGCGGAAGCGATGGCACGCAAGGCAGCTGCAGAAGTAGCTGCACAGAAAGCTGCCCAAGAGGCAGCCGCAGCAACGGCCGCGGAGGAGGCACGCAAGGCAGCTGCCGCTATCCAAGCAGCCGCTCTGAAAGCCGCACAGGGCAAGTACGATGGTGCACTCGCGGTCATCAATACGTATATTGCCAGCGGCGACTATCCAGCCGCGCTGAAGGGAATCCAGGACACTCTGTCGCTGTCGAATCTCTCCAACCCTCAGCAGAGTACGCTCAATACCCTCATGGGGACAGTCAAGGAGAAGATGGCTGCCGCTGCGCTCAAGGAAGCGGGCGTCGACGAAGCCACGCAGAAGGCCGCAACTGGCGCAGCCAAGGCCCTCGGCGGTTTGCTCAACAAGTAGGGCTGCGACAAGGCTCTTCGATCATGCCCCGCACTCGGCGGGGTTTGATTGGAGCACGCCGGAGGTCGTCTAGCATCCTGGCGGACATAGCGTCGCCGGCTGCAAACCTCCTACATTTGCAATTTTTTCCAGCGATTGCGGTTACTCATTCACGATATGCGCCCTTCAGTCGCTGAAATCTGCACGACATTGATACAATTTTTTGCTTCGTCGACGACAGACTGCTAGTCTGTATAATTGACGCGACTGGCTGCACCTCTGATCCGGAGTCACTAGGAATCAGTTTTCGCCAGCTAGATAAGTTTGTGGGAAGATACGAGGGCCTTTCGGTACTCCACAATACTGGCAACACCTCGCCGATGGCCACCGACGCAGGGCAGGGGAGTTGCCGAGCCAGCGCGCCTGAGTAGCGTTTGCTGTCCACAATCACCACAGGCTGACTGATATGCTCGATTATTTGTTCTACGCCTCGCTGCCTTTCGCCTTGGTGGGCTTGATTGCCTACGGAGTCTTTGGTTCCAATGGCAACGAGCGCATCTTCCGGGTGGCCGCGATGTGCTCGGTTGTTTCGTTTGCTCTGCTGTCTGGAGCCCTCATCCTGCTTGTCATTCAGCAAGGGACACAGCTGGTCGCCAATTCTGTGGCACGCTACGTCCTGGCTGCCTGGTTCTCGATGTTGGTGAACCTGATTGCGGTGCATCGTTTCGGCGTGCGGCTGCTTGGTGCCATCGTCATGCCGGTCTCCTTCCTGTTGCTGTTGCATGCCGTGTTCACGGCGCAAGACCCCATACCCACACTGGCGCACGTGCAAGGCCTTCCGGTGTACCTGCATATCATTTTCGTCTTCCTCGGGCTGGCATTAGTCTTGGTCGCGTTCGGCGCTGCGATGCTGCGGATCTGGAAAGCACGAAATCTGAAGGGCCATCGCCTCGATGATCGCCTTCCCTCTCTGGCTACCTTAGATCGGCAAATGGCGGTGGCCTTCGATGGTGGTTTTCTGCTGTTGACGCTGGGGGTCTTGCTTGGGTTTGCCTCTGGCTGGATGTGGGATGCGAAAGTCGTGACAGCAGCGATGATTTGGGCCGTTTATGCCGGGGTGTTTGTTGCGCACCACTTAGGCCAGTTAGGGTTTGGCGGACTCGCACGGTCGGTCGTTGCACTGTTCCTTGGCATCTCGCTGTCGTTCGTCTTCGCAGGGCATAGCGATCAGCAGGGCCAGCAGGAAATGCCTGCGGAACAGTCGGAAGCGCCATGATCCCATATGTCGTCGGACTCAACCATGAGCATGCAGGTGTTGAAGTCCGTGAGAAGCTTGCGTTTTCGGACAGCAAAAAGACCTCGGTCGGACGCGAAATTCGTGCTGCGATCGGCGAGGTGGTGGTCGTTTGTACCTGCAACCGCACGGAAATATTTGGCCTTGCCGTCGACGCTGGTGGGGTGAATAGGGCAGGGCAGTTGTTGGGCCAAGCTGCCGATTTTTCTGACGAGATGCGCGCGAACATGTTTTACACGCACACTGGCGACGCAGCACTCGAGCACGTCTATCGGGTAGCAGCGGGCCTCGAGTCAATGGTGATCGGAGAGCCTCAGATTCTGGGACAGATCAAGGATGCGTTTACGCATGCCGAGGAAGTCAAAATTAGCGCTGATGTCATGGGCAAAATCCAGCAGCATTTACTGGAGACCGTGAAGCGGGCGCGCCATGAGTCGCGCGTGGGCTTCGGCCAGGTTTCAATCAGCACACTCGCTGTACAACTGGCACGTGACATCTTCGAGTGCCTCGCGGACAAGACCATTACCTTGGTCGGCGCGGGTGAGATGGCTGAACTCGCCGCCCAGCATTTCGCGGCGGCTGGCGGGCGTATCGTCGTCGTCAACAGAAGTGAGGAGCGAGGCCAAGCGCTGGCGGGCCGATTTAACGGGTCGTATCGACCATGGGAATCTCTAGGCGCGAGCCTGAGCCAGGCCGATGTGGTGGTTTGTTCAACGGCAAGCGAGGAGCCGGTTTTGACCCGAGAGCTCGTCGCC
>DMTJ01000352.1 GCA_003477185.1 Lentisphaeria bacterium | reverse complement strand
AAGATCGGCCGCCTCGCCTGCGCTGAATAAATGGATGGGGGACTCGATTACGGCCGCGGGTGTCAAGCCCGATGGCTACGTGACGTTGAGCGCACGGGCAATTGCGAAGGCCTATCCCAACCTCGGTATTGAGCTGATTGGCGCGGGCCGGAGCGGGCATAAAGTGCCCGACTGCCAGAAGCGGCTTGATTCCGATGTCCTGCAGAAGAAGCCTACGATTGTCATGATCTATATCGGCATCAACGATGTCTGGCACTGGACGCATCCCAGGGTGATTGCTCGTGGTAAAAAAGGGACGACTCCCGCGGACTTTGAGAATGGGCTCAAAGACATGATCAAGCAGATCAACGGCGTCGGCGCGCGAGTCATACTTTGCACGCCGACGGTGATTGGCGAAAAGGCTCACGGGGAAAATCCCTCGGACAAGCTACTGGATGAGTATTCGAACATCAGTCGGAAAGTGGCCACGGAGAGCGGCGCGCAGTTGCTTGATCTGCGCAAGGCATTCATTAACTACCTGAGAGAGCACAACTCAGAGAATGTGGCAAAGGGAATCCTGACCTCGGATTCTGTTCATCTGAGCAAGGCAGGTAATCGTTTACTGGCCTCTCTTGTTCTCGAAGCATTGCAGGTTCCAACCGGGGAATGAAGTCGTGCTGAGAACATGATTGCGAGAAAACTCAGTTGGTCGGCTCTTTTGGTTTGTTGTTTATGCGTAGTCTTGCTAAGCACGATCCTGGCACAGGCAGAACCGCTTGCGGGACGTAAGCCCAACATCGTCATCATTCTCGCCGATGACTTGGGCTATGGGGATGTCTCCTGCTACAACCCCGACTCCAAGATCGCCACGCCGCACATCGACCAACTCGCGAAAGAGGGGCTGCGGTTTACGGATGCCCACTCGGCTTCCGGCACCTGCACGCCGTCACGATACGGGCTACTGACCGGGATCAACCCCGCCCGTACCGGGGTGAAGAACACCTCGCTGGCAACGGGAAGGCCCATTATCGACAAAGATGAGGCCACGCTCGCGCGCTTGCTCAGGGACCAAGGCTATCGTACAGAAATGATCGGCAAGTGGCATCTTGGTTTCGAGAATAAAAAGCAGGGCCGAACGGTCTCATTCGATTTTTCCAAGCCGTTGGCGGGGGGACCGCTGGATCACGGATTTGACTCGTTCTTTGGCATCCCGTCGTCGCCGGGGGCATCGCCACTGTTCTATATCCGGGACCGCAGCGTCGTCGCTCTTCCCACTGAAACGGCAACTGTTATCAAGCAGCGAGAGGGCGAGAAAACACTAGCTGTCAAGGTCATGAGGGCCCCCGGGTATAAGCCAGAAGATGCGAGCTCAGGATTCTGTCGGGCAGCAGTTGAGCTGATTCACGCCCACGCCGCGTTGGAGGCGGCCACCCCCTTATTCCTCTACTACGCATCACCTGTGCCTCACCAGCCTTGGGCGCCTAGCTCGGCGTTCAAAGGCAAGAGTACGCTGGGCGATTATGGCGATGTGATCATGCAACTTGATGATGTTGTTGGGCAGATCAATCGTGCGTTGAAGGAGACCGGTCTCGACAAAAACACCCTCTTGATCTTTACCAGTGATAACGGGCCTGGGCCTTGGGCCGTGGCAGCCATGGCAGCGCTTGGACATGCCTCGTCCGGGCCGTTGCGAGGAAGAAAGTCAGATGCCTGGGAAGGCGGTCATCGCGTCCCATTCATGATCACGTGGCCCGGCCAAATCGCCCCAGAACGCCAGACCAATAGCATCATCAACTTTACCGATATCTTCGCCACCCTTGGCGAACTGTTACAGATCGATCTCGCTGAAGCCTACCCGAGCAGTGCCGCAGACAGCCATAGCTTCTTGCCCGTTCTGCTGGATTCAGCGAAGCACCACCGGCGACCGCCCATGGTCAACGGCCGGCATGCGATTCGCGAGGGAAAATGGAAGCTGGTCTCACGCCACAGGCATGAGGATGCGGGCTCCGTGAGCCTTGCCCAGTTCGAGTTGTACAACCTCGCTGATGATCTTGCTGAAGAGAATGATGTGTCCGAGTCCCATCCAGAAAGAGCCCAACGGCTATTTGCTGACTTCACCACCTTCGCCAAAAATCGGAAGCTGAAGTCTAAGGATTAGCCGTGATGACCGGCGAGAATCCTAAGCCCTATCTGTCTGAAGGGGGGATTGCTGCGGAAGACGACAGCATCGTCACGCGCTATCGCGCCGATGCCTGCTGGAACGGCTATACCGTGATTAACGAGGCCGACCATAAGCTGATGTTCGAGCTTTCGCCGGAAGGCGAGACGGTCTGGAAGTATCGGGCGCCAGTGAGGTGGCGTGTTGGTCGTTGCCACCGGGTTGGCTATGACTTCGCAGACGTCCTCGCCGAGTTGCCGACACCAGTGGAGCGTGACGTGGAGCACGGCAGCACCCCGCAGCGGCCGAAGCCCGTCTACGAGGATGGCTCGTGCAACCCGCTGATCCCATCCGACCCCTGTTCGTAGTCTCCCCCAAAAAGTGACCGTGCCGACTGGGGGCAGAATGATGGAATTTTCATCCAGTAATGATGCATTCTGACTCATTGTGCTCGGCTGGGAATCTGCTATGGTTCACGCCTAATGACGATTGGGCTCGGCCCTCACGGGGGACGCCTGAATAAGGCCACCATCAAGCCGAAAATTAACCTGGCCACGAAGGAAGCGGAACTGTGAAGCTGAAGAATATTTACCTCCTCCATCATAGCCATTACGATGTGGGATTCACCCACAGCCAGGTCGTCATTCAACAGTTGCAGACCGACTTCATCAATGATGTGCTTGATGTGCTGGATGTCACGGCAGAGTGGGATGCCCCATCCCAGCCACGCTGGACGATTGAAGTACATGAGCAGCTGCGGCAGTGGCTGGCCAGCAGCACGCCAGCCCAGCAGGCTCGCATGCAGCACTACATTCACAACGAACGCATCGGTGTCGGCGCGATCCAGTTCAACACCACACCGCTCAGTTCGCTGGAATCGCTATGCAAGCAACTGGTGGACCTACGGCAGTACCGCCAGGAGCTGAGCATCCCTGGGACGGTCGCCTTTCAACACGATGTCAATGGCATCCCCTGGGCCATGTCCGATCTGTTGATCGACTCTGGCGTGAAGTTGCTGGTCATGGGAATCAACCTGCACACCGGTGGCAACGGCCCCATTCGCCCTGGCGTCTTCAACTGGCAGACGCCGAGCGGGCGCACACTCAAAGTCTTTAGCGGCCACCACTACAGCACCTTCGATGTCGTCACCCAGCCATGCACATCCCCCGTCGTCGAGATGAAAGCAGCGATGGATGCATTCTGGGAGAACTTACAGGGAATGGACTACCCCCACGACTTTCTGTTTCTCTCGTCTACCAACGTGCCCGTTGCCTACGACAACGGTGGCCCGAGCCTGATGACCGCAGAAAAGGTGCGCGAGTGGAACACCCACGCCGACTACCCGCGCATTGAGTACGTCACACCCGAGCAATTCTCCGAACGGCTCGCGTGTGTTCCAGACACCGCGCTACCCACGTTTGTGGGCGACTGGAGTGACTTCTGGAATGTGGGCGCAGGCGCCGCTGCCCATGAAGTGACCATCAACGCCAGCACGAAACAGAAGCTGTTCAGCTCGGCGCTGCTGGCTACGCAGCTGCCAGAAAACGAACGGCTGAAACAGCTGCAAGCGCAGGCCTGGCAGCAGGCAGTAACGTTCGACGAGCACACCTTCGGCTACTGGGCCTGCGCCAGTCAGCCCTCGCACCCGCAAGTCATCACCACAGAGATGTACAAGCGAAACGTGGCTCATGATGGCCAGGAAATGGCTCGCTACGTCCTGGGCAGTCGGCTGTCCGATATCGCCGGAAATCCAGCGATGGCGACAACCGAGGGCCTGCTGGCAGTCAACCCATCCCCACGTAAACGCCGCCTTACTCTGAACCTCCCTGCCCGTTGGAAGGATGCCATCTTCGGCCGCCTCCAGGGGTTTTCCTACATGATCTCGGAGGTCGACACGCTAGTCGGCGAGGATGACTTTCGCACCAGCCAGGCAGGCACCATCCCCATAGACCTGGAGCTGGAGCCATTCAGCACCCTGCGGTTGCCATGGGCTGCGTGTAAAGCGCCCGAACCAGCGGCCTGCCTTCAGGACATCTCGGTAGAAGAATCCGTGGCCATCCAGGCACTGGACGGGCACGATGCGGAGTTGCGCACCAGTGGAACTCGGGTTCTCGAAACCGAGTTCCATCGGCTCGAATACAACCCGGCCAATGGGCGCATCGTGCGCCTGCTGGATAAGAAAACTAGCTGGGATGTCCTCCCGGAAGGGGCTGAGTACGGCCTTTTCGAACCGATTCACGAGAAGCCCGATCCGCGGTTTGATGCCTCACGCAAGTCCTACTACGATCGTGTGGTCGAGATCGAGACCAAGCTTGAGCCCTGTTGGAAAGATTGGCGCGCAGTCCGCACCGGAATTCAGGCCTTTCATGGCGTTCGCGTCGACCGCAGCGAACGCAGCCTGAGCCTGATTCGCGAAGTCAGCCTTGAGGGGGCATCGAGGATCATCCAGAAGTTTACCCTGTCGCCCGACCACCCGTGGATTGATGTTTCAATCATCCTCCACAAGGACAAAGTACCATCTGCAGAATCCATCTACTTTGTCAGTCAGCTAAATCTGGAAAGCGATTGGGAGGCCACGTACGACTCGTCTGGGATTCCGGTCAAGCTCGACGATCAGCAACTCGATCGCACCAGCAACGGCTGGATCACCGCCGAAGCGTTCACCCGCATGGCTGACGACAAGCACCAGTTCAGCGTGTTTGCGCCGGACATTCCACTGGCGCAATTCGGCGATTTTCACTTTGGCAGACCCAAAGCGCGCATTCCCCGGCCCGCCAGCCCCCTGCATCTGGCGTGGGCCTGCAACAACTATTGGGAGACGAACTTCCCAACCACACAAGAGGGCGTCATTCGCTACCACTGTGCGCTTTACACCTCCGCTGGCGAGACCAATGCCCAGACCTACCAGATGGCCGATGCCTTTGCCCGCAAGCCGATCTTTCTGCCCCTGGCTCATTGCGCCGCTGTACAATCCGAGACCTTGGTGCGGCTAGACAACCCCAAGGTGCGGCTCATCTCCATCGACCAGGCCAAACACCATACCGGCACGATTTGCCGCTTGATTAACTACGGCCCGGATGCGGAAACCTGTACGTTGGACATGATGCGGCCGCTCCAGGCTGCCTGGTGCATCAGCCCGGTTGAGGATCTGCTGCAGCCGTGTTTAGTGGCCAATCACACCGTCTCAATCACCATTCCCGCCACGGGCATCGTCTCCATTCTCCTGCAATTCTCCCCACAATCAGGCTCCCATGAGACCGTCTAACTACGATAAACGGCCGACTCTAGCGGTGCCAGGTTCCGCTGGACAATGCGTCGCCGGCTGGCCCGCAACGTGTGCTAAACTGCAGCAGGCCATCGCCGAGCATGAGTCTCCAGGCGCCACCATCCTGACGGTAGAATGCTACGTCGGTGTGCAGGAGGAAGAAGTCCTGGCCGCGCTGCGTCCGCTCGAGCCCGTGCGCATTGTGCGAACTTCGCAAGCCTTTCTGGAAACGGCTGAGATTGAGCGCAAGGTCGCGCCGTTTAATGGCGGTGATGACCCCATCTTTGGCTGGATTACCAACCTGCAGATGGCTGACTTTCTGGATCCAGCCAAGGCTGCCCAGCGCAGTGAGGAACTCACGTCACTAGACGCTGGCTTGGTGATTATCATTGGGCCAGGCGCCAGCCTGATTCACCCCGGCGACATCCTCGTCTACGCAGACCTGGCCCGTTGGGAAGCCCAACTACGCATGCGCCGCGACGAGATCTCGAACCTGGCTGTCGAGAATCGTACGCTGAAATGGAGCCTGCAGTACAAGCGTGCGTACTTCACGGACTGGCGGGTTTGTGACCGGCTCAAACGTGAGTTGCAGCACCGCTGGGACTTCGTGCTCGACACCAACACAGCGAATGAGCCCCGGCTGGCAGAAGGAGAGCCCGTACGCGCGGCGCTCTCTGCCGCCACCCGCCAGCCCTTTCGCGTGGTCCCGTTCTTCGACCCGGCACCATGGGGTGGCCAGTGGATGAGAGACGCCTATGACCTGGACCCTGAACCGGCAAACTATGGCTGGGGCTTCGACTGCGTCCCAGAGGAGAATTCTCTGTTGCTGGACTTCGATGGTACCATCATGGAGCTTCCTTCAATCAACGTGGTGTTCCAAGAGCCGCGGGCCCTCTTGGGCGAACGCGTTCACGCGCGGTTTGGCGATGAGTTCCCCATTCGGTTCGACTTTCTCGACACGATCGACGGCGGGAACCTCTCCTTCCAGGTGCACCCGCTGACAGAGTACATTCAACAGCACTTCGGGATGAACTACACACAGGACGAATCCTATTACATGTTGGAGGCCGTCGAAGGAGCCACCGTCTACCTCGGAACCAAGACCGGGATCAATCCCGAGGCCATGGTCGCCGATCTGGGCGCGGCCCAGCGTGGCGAGAAACCCTTTGATGACGAGCGCTTCGTCAATAGCTGGCCGGCCCAAAAACACGATCACTTTCTCATTCCGGCTGGGACCGTACATTGCGGAGGCAAGGGCGGAATGGTCTTGGAGATTAGCGCCACGCCCTACATCTTCACCTTCAAGATGTGGGACTGGGGCCGTCTTGGCCTGGATGGTCTGCCACGCCCGATTAACCTCGAGCACGGCGCCAAGAACATCCAATGGGAGTGCGACACCGAGTGGGTGCGCGAAAACCTAATCAACGCCGTCGAGCCGATCGCCTCGGGCGAGGGCTGGCGCGAAGAACGCACGGGCCTGCATGAGCGCGAGTTTATCGAAACTCGGCGACACTGGTTCGCTAGGGCAGTTGAGCACAATACCAATGGCGGCGTGAACGTCCTGAACCTGGTAGAAGGCACCGAAGCTGTGGTCGAGAGTCCAAACGGCGCCTTCGCGCCCTATGTCGTACACTATGCCGAGACCTTCATTGTCCCGGCTGCGGTGGGGGCCTATACCATCCGGCCGCATGGCGAGTCCGAAGGCCAGCAATGTGCAACCCTCAAAGCGTATGTGAGAATCTGACCATGATTGCTGCGATCGACCTCGGGGGAACCCGCACCAAATTTGGCCTGGTGCAGGCGGGACGTGTCGTCAGTTCCTCGAATTGTCCGGCTGATGCGCAGGGATCCCTGGCGACTCACTTGAACGAGGTTCTGACGCGTCTGCGGGCACTCTGCGACGAGCAGCATACGAGCATCGCTGCCTGCGAGGGGCTGGGCGTCCTCAGCACCGGCTTGGTGAATAGCCAGGCGATGCGAGTGATGGGGACCAACGGCAAGTACGACGATGCAGTCGACTTTGATTTTGTGGGCTGGGCCCAGCAACAAGCCAGCCTGGAGCTGCGCCTGGAAAACGACGCCCGCGGTGCCTTGATTGGTGAGTGGCGCTATGGCGCTGGCCGGGGCGCGGACAACCTGGTCATGATGACCATCGGGACCGGAATCGGCACGGCGGTCATCAGCGAAGCGCGTGTGCTCACCGGGCCCCACTTTACCGCCGGCAATCTTGGTGGCCACATTCTCGTGCGCTCCGGCGGGCGAGCCTGTACCTGTGGCGGAGTCGGGTGCCTGGAGGCCGAAGCCTCCGGCTGGGCGCTACCGGAGCTGGTGCAGGGCCACGTCCAGTACCGAGCAAGCAGCCTCCGGGGCAGTGACACGCTGGGGTTTCATGAGCTGATGGACCACGCGACCCGGGGGGACAGCTGTGCCGCGGACGTACTCGCCCATTGCCTTCGCTGCTGGGGCGAGGCATTGGTCACCTTTATCCATTGCTTTGACCCCGAGCGCATCATCATTGGTGGGGGCGTGATGAATTCGCCTGAGCCAGTACTGGCAAGCTTTCGCAAGACAGTTCGTGAACTGGCCTGGGCAGAAGAAGGCCAGGTGGACATCCTCAAGGCAGAGCATCCAGACGACGCGGGCCTAATCGGTGCCGCAGCGCTCTTCTATTAATGTTCGATACCCAACGGCTAACAGGGAGGTAGCGAAATCAAAAAGCCAAACATCACCTGGTTTATGGTCGATCAAATGCGTGGCCAGCGCAGCACCTTCTGCCGCCCTTCCAGGGCGAACTCGTTTTCCGATCCGTTCCGTCGTTTCACCACCGGCTACGTTCGATTATCCCTCCCGGATACCAGCCGGACCACTGCCCCTTCCCACGAAGCAAAGATCAGGCCAGCGGCGAAGCACTGGGATTTTTCGGTGTGGGATTCATGGTGATATCATACGTGGGGCATGCCCGATATCCAACCGATGATCAAGGCGGTGGCTTTCGGTGTGATTCGCGTATTTCGCGGGCTATTCCACCAACGAAGTCGCCTATGGCGCCGAGGCAGCAGCCTCGTAAAACTGCCACGACGGTGCGAACTCCGCAGAAAGCGGACCATCCGTCAGCTGCGCCCGCAACATCTCGATCGGGATCGGGCCCTGCCGCAGAATCGCATCGTGAAACTCCCGCATGCTCATTGTCTCCGGCACCAGCTCGCGCTGAAGCGCGCGGATCTGGAGTCCGCCCAGCATGTAGCCAGCCTGATAGAGCACGCCCCCGCCCGGGCCGATAAAGCGCCGCACTTCGGACTTTGCGGGTTCTTCCTCATGGCCAACCTGGTCAATGAGAAACGTCACCATTTCCTCCGGCGCCATCTGCCCGAGATGGAACTTTAGCGTGACGATGATGCGCGCGCAGCGGTGCATCCGCCAGAACAGCATGCCGATCTCGTCCTCGGGTCCCCGCGCAAAGCCCTTGTCCCACAGCAACATCTCCCAGTAGAGCGACCAGCCTTCCACGTAAAACGGGGTGCGAAAGATGTGCCGATCGGTCCGGTAGCGGCTGCCGTAGAAGATTTGCAGGTGATGCCCAGGAATGACTTCATGGGCCGTGACGATGCGGGTCGCATGCAGGTTGTTGCCGCGCATGCTCATCAGCTTCTCTTCGTGTTCCAGCACATCTGCAGCAAAGGCCACCACCACGCTGTTTCCGCGATAGAGTGCGTAGGGCAGACGGTCGAGGTTTTCCGGCGCGATCATGCGCACGTCCCAGAGTTCTTTGCACAGCGGTGGGACCGTGACCAAATCATTCTCCTCGACAAATGCAGCCGCCTCATGGGCGTATTGCGCCACCAGCTCATCCTGCTTGCCAGGCGCGACGTGCTTCTTCTTCACCGCTTCCAGCGCAGCAAAGCGATCTGTCAGCCCCATGGTCTGGGCCGCCTCCTCCATGCGATCTTCGCACCAAGCAAACTCCTTCTCGCCGATCGCCAGCAGCTCTTCGGCGCTGTACGGCAGCATCTCAAACCCAATCATGGCCGCGAGCGTATCGGCCCCGACCGCCTGGCCGATCAACGGCGCATCCGCGTCTTCCTTGATCCCCGCTCCTTTCTCGCGCAACACCTTGGCATACTCGTCCAGGGCCTTGCTGGCGGCCTCGTACGGCTTCTTCATCCACCAGGCGAAGCCAGGCCGATACCCGGCGTATTGCTTGTACCAATGCTCCAGCTTTTGCTTGCAGCGCTGCGTTCGCTGGGCCAGGCGCTGGGCCTGCTCCGGCGGAAGCTGCTCGATGCCGCTGTCCTCTTTCTGCTCGCCCAAGCGCTTGTCCACCGTTTCGCGCAGCGTCTCGAGGCCGGTTGCGATCTCGCTGAGCGCGGCTGCGGCGTCAGCTTCCACCAGCGGCTCCATCTTCTGCCGAGCAAGCTCAAGCGCCAGAATGGGCGCAACAAACGGCAGAAACTCAGCGTCTAGGTCGCGGTATGTTGCGTCCTTCTGGAGAAAGAACAGCCGCTGCCTGAGGTGATTCTGCAGCAACAAAAAGTCGACCTGTCCGCTGCGGTCGAGATCCGCGAACGGCTGCTTCTGCAAGGCCAATAGCTGCGTTTGGTAAAAGTCGCCGATGCGCATTGCGGAGTCCGCAGACAGGTCGCTATCGAAAAAGCGATGCAACAGCTGCCGATCCGCATGAAACTCCCGTAGGAGCTGGTTATCGGCGCAGGCCGCGAGGGCGACGAAAAAAAGGGCAAAGAGGCGAAGAGTCATGCCGGACAGGTAGCAGCGGTCCGGCCGTTGTCCAGCGGCTATTCGTTCACACCATCGCCCGTGACCGTCGACGAGCTGGTCAGGGCCCCCCGTTTTCACAGTTGATGGCTGGAGCTGTCACGGGTGGTAAGCCCATAATGCGTATACATTCCGCAGCTTCTCCAGTCAACGGACTTGGCGCTGGCGTATCCCGGTGCACTCGGATCGTGGTAGTGTGACAGCATGACTGGAAGAAAGACCGAAGAATGTTTCCGGCAGCTATCCGCAATGTTGCACGCGGGCTTGCCGATGCTGAAAGCGCTGCGGAGCCTTGAGCGTGCCTGCAGCGGCCCGCTTGGCAACTTGGTCATGCGCCTGCATGATTCCGTCGAGCGCGGCAATACCTTCTACGATGCGGCCGAGCAAAGCCCGCTGTTTGAGCCACTCGAGCGACGTCTCATTCAAGTAGGCGAGCGCACTGGTTCTCTTGACCGCGTGCTCACACGCATCGCCGCGGACCGAGAATTTTGGCGCAAGCTACGCGGGAATCTTCTCAGTCAGATGATTTACCCTACCCTGGTTCTCCATGTCGCCGCTGCCGCTGTCACCGTCATTGGCTTTGTCGCCCGCGGGCCAACCACTGGGCTCTCCGCTGGTGCTGGGATCCTCGGCCCGCTCTACCTCCTTGGGATCGTAGTCTTCGTTCTGTCTAAGATCGGGCACAAGATTCCGTTTCTACTCACCTTCGTCGATGCACTGGCGAACGCCTTGCCAATCATCGGCGGCGTCCACCGCAAGCTGGCACTGGCGCGCTTCTCGAGAAG
>DMTJ01000424.1 GCA_003477185.1 Lentisphaeria bacterium | reverse complement strand
GAAATTCGCGGTTGTTCCGAGACTGTGGCACGTGAAGCGCTCGCTTTGGGTGCTGCCAAACTGGGGCATCGTTGCAAAATGTTGTCGCGTGAGGGTTGATCGATGAAAGGTAGCGAAGTTGCAGAACTGACGGAGTTGGAACTGACGGCGCGTCTGGAGGAGACGCAGCGTGAGTTATTCAACCTTCGCGTCCAAGCCGCCATTGGTGCTTTGGAGAATACTGCTCGGGTACGAGCCCTTCGTCGTGATGTTGCGCGTCTGAGATCGGAAGAGACCAAGCGCAATAAGACGGCTGCGAACTAGGAGAAATGCTGAGATGAGTGAAGCTACTGAAAAAAAGCGCGGCCTGCGTAAGCAGCGTACCGGCGTGGTCGTCAGTAATAAAGGGGATAAGACAATCGTCGTGCAAGTGACACGCCGTGCCGCGCATCCGCTCTATAAAAAGGTGATCAGTCTGACCAAGAAATTTCATGCCCATGATGAAACCAATGACGCCAATATCGGCGACACGGTGACCATCGTGGAGACACGTCCACTGAGCAAGCTTAAACGCTGGCGGATGACTGCAGTTGTTCGTCGCGCAGTGGAGGACTGAGCCATGATTCAAATGCAGACCATAATGGACATCGCTGACAACTCTGGCGCACGCCGGGTGATGGCGATTACAGTCTTGGGGCAACAGCGCAAAGTCGCTCGCGTTGGTGATGTCGTGACTGCGGCTGTCAAAGAAGCCTCTCCGAATGGAGCTGTCAAGAAGGGCGATGTTGTCCGTGTTGTAGTGGTTCGTACGCGCTCGGCAATTCGTCGCGAGGACGGCTCGTACTTACGCTTCGACCGTAACGCGGGCGTTGTCATCGATGACGGTGGCAACCCACGCGGAACCCGTATTTTCGGGCCTGTGGCTCGTGAACTTCGGGATTCCAACTATATGCGTATCGTCTCGCTGGCGCCGGAGGTGCTGTGATGCGGCGGATATGGAAGGGTGACACCGTCGAGGTAATCAGCGGCCGTGCTGTTGGACAGACCGGCCATGTCCTCGTAGTGGATTACAAGAAGGAGCAAGTGATCGTGGAGGGAGTAAATACCCGCATGGTTGCTACTCGTCCTGGTCCCAGTTCCCCCGGTGGGCTGATCGAGCGTGAGTGCCCGATCCACTTGTCGAACGTACTGGTGACGGTCGAATCCCCCGAGCACAAAAAAGAGTTGGAACGCAAGGGCTTGCTCTAAGCCTGCTTGAGGAGACAAAACGATGAGTGTATTACTTGAACAATATCGTTCGGAGATGATTCCGAAGCTGCAGGCCTCGCGCTCCTACGGGAACGTGATGCAGGTGCCGAAGCTTGAGAAAATCGTCCTGAACTGCGGAATCTCGTCACAGCGTGACCGCGACATGTTTGCGAATGCCCAGCTCGCGCTGAGTGACATTACTGGCCAACGGCCGGTGATTACAAAGACACGCATGAACATCGCCAACTTTAAGCTCCGTGAGGGCATGAATGTCGGTGTGTGTGTCACGTTGCGTAAAGAACGCATGTACGACTTTTACTACCGGCTGACGCGCGTGGCTCTGCCGCGAGTGCGTGACTTTCGCGGTGTGGCAGCCAAGGCCTTTGACGGCCGCGGCAACTACAGCATGGGCTTGGAAGACGTGACCATTTTTACTGAAGTTAACCCCGATAAATTAAAGTACACGATCGGCATGAGCATCGCTATTGTGACAACTGCTGCGACCAACGAAGAAGGTCTGGAGTTGTTGACAATGCTTGGCATGCCGTTCGAGAAATAAGGAGACCGGACCTGTGGCACGGAAAGCACTTGTCGCCAAAGCGAAGCGTAAGCCAAAATTCTCTACCCGTCAGTACAACCGCTGCCGCACCTGTGGTCGTGCCCGGGCGTATATCCGAAAGTTTCAAGTCTGCCGTATCTGCTTCCGCGAACTTGCCTCCCGTGGCGAGATTCCGGGTGTAGTCAAGGCGAGCTGGTAGGAGGAATAATTATGATTAGCGATCCTATTGCAGACATGCTGACGCGAGTTCGCAACGCCTCTCGCGCCGCGCATTCCGTGGTCGAGATGCCGTCTTCCATCCTCAAAGTAGCGATTGCCGACACGCTCAAGCGTGAAGGCTACATTCGTGGCTATGAAGTTTCGGAAGATGGTGCGAAGCGGACCTTGAAGGTAAGCCTGAAGTATTTTAAGGAAGAATCGGTCATCGCTGGCATCGAGCGCGTCAGTCGCTCTTCTCAGCGTGTGTATGTGGGCCATGAATCTGTTCCTCGGACGCTTGGCGGTCTTGGAATTGTGATTCTCTCGACGGCTCAGGGCGTGATTACCGGCAAAGATGCCAGGAATCGCGGCGTGGGCGGCGAAGTCCTCTGCCGAGTCTGGTAGAATAGGGGGATAAAATATGTCACGTATTGGAAATCAACCTATCGCGCTCAACGGTGCGACTGCCTCGTTCAAGGACGGCGTCATCTCCGTAAAGGGAGCGAAAGGTGAACTGCAGCACATCGTGCCAGAGGCCATTGTGGTGGAGATCACTGACGCGGAAATTCGGGTAAAACGCCCAAATGACCACCGGGAAACGAAAGCCCAACACGGTTTGTATCGGTCCTTGATCAATAATATGGTCATTGGCGTGAGCACCGGCTTCAAGAAGACGTTACTGATCGAAGGCGTGGGCTATCGTGCCGCGCTGAAAGGGAAGAACCTCGGATTGACTTTGGGGCATTCGCACCCGATCGATTACCAAGTGCCTGAAGGGATCACCTTTACTGTGCCGAACAATACAACGATCGAGATCGATGGTATTGACAAGCAGCAAGTGGGTCAGGTTGCAGCGATTATTCGTGAGTTCCGTCCCCCCGAGCCTTATAAGGGCAAGGGGATTCGGTATTCTGACGAACATATTCGCCGCAAAGAAGGCAAGACGGTCTGATAAGAGTAGGAGCAAGATATGCCTAAGATTGATCGCAAAGCGAAGCGCCTCGGGCGCCGCACTCGCCTTCGCCGCCGAATTTCAGGAACCAGCGAGATCCCTCGTATGGCTGTGTTCGTCAGCGACCGGCACGTATATGTGCAGTTTATTGATGATGTGTCCGGTGTCACTGTGGCATCATGTTCCACGCGTGTGAAGGAAGTCCGTGAGGGCAACCAGAGCGGAGACGTCGCAGGTGCTGCCACAGTAGGCAAACTTGGTGCTGAGCGGCTGCAAGCCGCTGGAATCAGCAAGGTCGTTTTCGACCGCGGCGGATTTCGGTTTCACGGTCGCGTGAAGGCAGTGGCCGAGGCAGCTCGTGAAGCTGGCCTGCAGTTCTAAGGATTAAACGTAGCAAACTGCCTGTGATGTGCGAGCATCACAGGCGCTCAGTGGAGAGAAAGAATGGCTGACAGACACCGTAGGGATGACAAGGACGACCTGGAAGATCGCGTCGTCGCGATCAACCGCTGTAGTAAGGTGGTGAAGGGCGGACGTAACTTCAGTTTTAGCGCGTTGGTCGTAGTAGGAGATCGTGCTGGCAAAGTCGGTTTCGCACTTGGCCGGGCCAATGAAGTCGCTGATGCGATCCGCAAGGGAACGGAGTCGGCGCGTCGTGCGCTGGTCCAGATCCCGTTGCGAGGCAACACCCTGCCGCACGCACAAAAGGCTAAGTTCAGTGGCGCTCATGTTATGCTTCGCCCAGCATCACCAGGTACCGGCATGATTGCTGGTGGTGGTATGCGCGCAGTACTTGATTTGGCAGGCGTCCATGATGTTCTGGCTAAGTCACTGGGCTCTAATAACCAGATAAATGTCGTGAAGGCGACGATGGCTGCGCTGCAGAATATGCAGAGCTATAAGCACGTCGTCGAGAAGCGCGGCGTAAAGATCTGAGTAACGGCGAGACGAGAGGAAAGAGATGAAACTGCATTCGCTTAAGAATACGGTCACCCGGAAGCCGCGTAAGCGCGTCGGGCGGGGCCATGGTAATAATTGGGGGCGTTGTGCCGGTCGCGGGGATAAGGGCCAAATGGCGCGTTCCGGTGCGGTTCGTCGTCCTCACTTTGAGGGTGGACAGATTCCATTGTTTCGGCGGTTGCCGAAGCGCGGGTTCAATAGCCCCAATCACAAGTACTACGCGTTGGTTAACCTACACGCCCTTGACGAGCATTTTGCTGCTGGAGAGATTGTGGATCCGGAGATTCTCGCAGCGAAGGGGATGATCGGGAAACTGCAAAGTGGCGTCAAGGTCCTTGCTGATGGCGAGTTGTCCAAGGCGCTGACGGTGCGTGCCCACAAGTTTTCCGCAGCAGCGCAGGCTCAGATTGAGGCCGCTGGCGGGACTTGCG
>DMTJ01000473.1 GCA_003477185.1 Lentisphaeria bacterium | reverse complement strand
CCGGCGGGTGGTGCGCGAAGACACCCTCGCCCAGGCCTGCATTCTGCTTCCAGAAGACCACGGCATCATTTTTCCGCGCGGGTGCTACTTGCAGGACGGCGAGATGAAACGGTTCGACGAAGACGTTTCGGGCATGGTGTACACCGGCTGCCGCCGCTCCCCAAATGGCGAGGATTTTGCCTTCCAGTTCTACCAGCGGCAGACTGGCCGATATATCCTCATCCAGTACAATCTCATTAGTAAAGCCCTCGAGAATCCGATTTTCTGCCACGGGTCTACTATCTTCGAAGAAGGCAGCATGATCATTTTCAGCGCGCAGGATGAGGAAGCGCGGCGCATGCACCCGATGCAGATCTGGCAGACACCGTTCTACTCAGATACCCATGAAATCGCCAAGGACACCAATTCGTTTCTGTATAAGATCGGTAATCGCGATCTCGTGCGTGGTGTCTCCGACTGCTACTCGATTTCCCGGCTGATTAGTCGTCCAGACCCCGCCCTGGTCACCTTCGAAGACTTGATCCGTGAGTCCACTGGTGCGCTGGATTCCTATCATTGGCTCAATCACGAAGAGGTGTTCAACCTTCAGGAAGTGCTGGGCGAGATTCGCCAGACCGGCGTAGCCGCGATCGATGAGTTCGAGAAAGTTGAGCGAATTCGAAAGGATACCGAACGCCAGATCGGCGAGAACGTCAAGAACGTGGACTCGCTGTGCAAGCGCGCTCATCTGGAAAGCCAGACCAGCGTCGATGAGTTCGTCGAGCTGCTGAATCAATTGCGCGCCACCAGAGGGCACTGCATCTCGCTGCGCGATCTGCGCTTTAGCGACCCGAAAGCGGTCGAGAGCATGGAGGAATCACTCGAAAAGGCCTATCAGCAGGTCTGCCTGAATTGCGTCGACTTTTTGCTGCGCGACGATGCGTTCAAGCCGTACTTCGAGCGCCTGTCCGAGATGGATGGCCTAATCGAGAAAGTTGAAAAGCTGGCCGACCTAAAACCGATCGAGGAAGACCTCACCGTCCTCAGTGAGCGCTTGGACCTGTTGACCGATGTGGTGAATAACCTCAACATCGACGACACCACCAAAACCACCGCAATCGTCGACACGATTACTGGCGTCTATGGCCAAATCAACCGCACCAAGGCCGTCGCCCGTGGGCTTCACCAGAACTTGGGCAAGGGTGAAGCTGCTGCGGAGTTCGCAGCGCAATATCAGCTACTGACCCAGAGCATAACCAACTTTATCGGGCTCTGCGATTCGCCGGATCGCTGCGATGAACTGCTCACCAAGATCATGATCAATGTCGAAGAGCTCGAGGGCCGCTTCGCCGACTATGATGAGTATGCCGACAAGCTGGCCGAGAAGCGGGAGGAGGCGTACAACGCCTTCAACAACCGCAAGCAGGTGCTCGAGGAAGAGCAGCAGCGCCGCATCAACAGCCTGCTCTCCAGCGCCAATCGGATCATGCGCGGCGTGGGCAGTCGCGCCTCGACCTTCAAGACCATTGACGAGATTAATGCCTACTACGCTGCAGACCTAATGGTGGTCAAGCTGCGTGAATTGATCGCCAAGCTTACCGGAATGGGCGACACCGTTAAGGCCGATGACCTGGCCGGACAGCTCAAGGCTTCGCAGGATGAGATTGGACGCAAGCTGCGCGACCGGCTCGACCTATTCGAAGGCGATGACAATATCATCAATCTCGGGGGCTATCGCTTCAGCGTCAACACCCAGCAGCTCGCGCTCACCACTGTCTTTCGCGACAACGACATGTGCTTCCACCTCACCGGCACCGACTACTTCGAGCCGATCACAGACCCCGAATTCCTCGAGACTCGGCCGCTGTGGACCCAGGAACTGGTGAGCGAAGATCGCCACGTCTACCGCGGCGAGTACCTCGCCTACTGCATCCTCCAGGACGCGCTGCACGCAGAGAAAGGTCTCTCGCTGATGCAGCTCACCGAGCTGGCCGCTGCGGACTCCGCAAACCCGATGTTGGACGTGGTCCAGGACTATTCATCCGAACTCTACACCGAAGGCTACGAAAAGGGTGTTCATGACCATGATGCCGCGCTGATCCTCGGCAGCCTGGTCCGCTTGCATGGCCGCTGCGGCCTGCTGCGCTACGACTCAGAAGCACGCGCACATGCCATGCTGTTCTGGGCCTTCTGTCAGGACGAGACTCTCAAGAATCGCCTGCGCAGCAAGCTCCATAGTGTTGGTATCCTGCGCAAGGCCTTCGGCGAACTAGAAGTCAATCGCTCGTACGTCGAGGAAATTCGTGAACCGATGGCGGCTTTCTTCGATGATCTAAAATTGCCTGCGAACTCCGCAATCCTGCGTGGTGCGGCCGAATTTCTCTACTATGAGCTTCAAGACCATGATGACTTGGTGCTGACCGAGAATCAGCTGGCTGCAGATCTGCAGTCGCGCTTTGTCGAGCACCTGCGCCAGCATAAAGTTTTTGCCGCGTTCGAGGAAGACCTGGGCAAGCTCAAGGGCCACCTCAAGAGCAAGCTGTACCTCGTGCTGGATTGGCTCAAAACCTACGTGCAAATCCGCGAGACACCGGGGGAGAACTGCCTGATCTGGGAAGTCGCAGCGCTGATTTTGATTAGTGGTCGCATCGAGACCGCGGCCGAGGCGATCAGCACCTGTGAGACCGTGAACGACTTGCTTGGACAGCATAGCCGGATCGAGAACGGCGTGCTCGAGATTCACTTCGACCGCTTTCTGCTCAAGCTGGATCACTTTGTCAACGAAACCGTGCCGATGTTTCGGACCTTCACCCGTTTGCGCCATGAACTCGGTGAGAAGCAAGCAGAAGGCATGCGGCTTGAGGAGTTTAAGCCGCGCGTGATGAGTGGCTTTGTCCGGAACAAGCTGATCAATGACGTCTACCTGCCGATGGTCGGTGCGAACTTCGCAAAGCAAATGGGCACCGTAGGTGAAGACAAACGTACGGACCTGATGGGGCTGTTGCTGCTCGTCTCGCCTCCCGGCTACGGCAAGACCATGCTCATGGAGTACATGTCAAGCCGCCTTGGGCTTACCTTCATGAAGGTAAACGGCCCCGCGATCGGCCACCAAGTAACCAGCCTCGACCCGGAAGAAGCGCCCAATGCTACGGCCCGCGAAGAACTGCAGAAGCTGAATCTATCGCTGGTGATGGGCAACAACGTGATGATCTATCTGGACGATATTCAGCATCTGAATCCAGAATTTCTTCAGAAGTTCATCAGCCTCTGTGATGCTCAGCGCAAGATCGAAGGTGTCTACAAAGGCGTCACCCGCACCTACGACCTGCGCGGCAAGAAAGTCACCGTGGTCATGGCCGGCAATCCGTATACCGAGAGCGGCGAGAAATTCCGAATTCCAGACATGCTTGCGAACCGTGCCGACACCTACAACCTGGGTGAGGTTGGTGGTTTGCATGCCGGCGCTTTTGGCCTGAGCTTTGTCGAGAACGCCATGACCTCCAACCCGGTTCTGGGGCAGATGGCCAACCGTAGCCAGCAGGATCTCTATCGCTTCTGGGAAATCGCCCAGACTGGCAACCAAGAGGGAGTCGATTTCGACAGCGACTACGGCCCCGACGAGGTCAACGAGATAGTGGCCATCTTGTCGCGGCTCCGCCGGGTCCAGAAAGTTGTCCTGCGCGTCAACCAAGAATACATCGACTCAGCCGCCCAGTCCGAGGACTATCGCGCCGAACCTGCCTTCAAGATGCAGGGCTCGTACCGAAATATGAACCGGATGGCCGAGAAGGTCTTCGCCGTCATGACCGATGCGGAAGTCGACCAGCTCGTGATGGATCATTACCAAAACGAGTCGCAGACTTTGACCACCGGGGCCGAGGCCAATGTGCTCAAGTTCAAGTCGATGTTGGGCTGGCTGAACGATGAGGACACCAAGCGTTGGAACGAGATCTGCCGCGAGTTTAATCGCCGTCAGATGTTGGCCGGGGCAGACGAGCAGGACAAGGCAGCGCAGATTGTCAACCAGCTGTCGGGCTTCAACAGCAATCTCGACCGCTTCCGCGAAGCGGTAGAAGATTCGCTCAAGAACACGCTCACGCCGATTGCCGACGCTACCGTTGCCTTGCGGGAGCAGCGTGTGGACCTGCAGCCGTTGGTCGCCGCCATTCAGACGTTGAAAGCCGACCCACTCGACCTCACGCCGATCGTAAGCGGGCTTCAAGCCCTGAAAACCGGCCGGGCCACAGCTGCTGCGAACTCCGCAACCGAACAGGCGACTGGCCTGGACGAAGAAGACCTGCTGCCGCTTATCGAGCAGCTGAACGCCTTCAACCAAGGCTTGGCGGAAATCCGAGACGTGATCACCGTCGCGACCAATGCGGACACCACACCACGGATCGAGTTTCCAGCGGAGTACGCAAAAGCGTGGAGCGACCAGCAACAGCTGCTCGGCTCCCTCCAACCCGTCCTTCAGACCTTTCAGCAGCAGTCCGAGCTCTTCCTCGAATTCAAGACTCTGATCCAGAGCCTGCTGAGCGGAAAAATCCAGGTCGAAATGAAGC
>DMTJ01000510.1 GCA_003477185.1 Lentisphaeria bacterium | reverse complement strand
CAGGCTATGGGGCATCTGATCGGATTCCGGTAAGTCGTCCAGCAACCATCTAAGAGAGGCGGCATCCCACTGCAGCCAGGCCGGATCCGAGGTAACTTCTGAGAAGATTTCTGAAAGCGCCTGCCCTCGACTCTCTTCTGCCTTCAAGATCAGCACGCCGGCGCAATTATCCGTGTTGGTGGTGGCACATTGCAGGTACTGCCCGGCAATCCGCGGCGGTGCTTGGGATAGCGCTCCAGCATGGCCTTGAGCTCAGTGAGTGCTGCTTCCAAGTCCAATGCTTCCTCGTACAGCAACACGCGCTGAAACCACAGACCTTGGTGCGCTTGAAACTGCGGCACCAAGCGAACCAGCCATTCGTTTGCGGAGTTCGCAACGTTGATCGCCGCGCCATACTGCGTGAGTTGGTCAGTCACAGCAAAGACAAACCACTGCACCGCGCCACTCTTGGGCCTGCCTCCAGCCATCACGTGAGCGGCCAGCCATAAACAGATCCCTGGCTTCTCCCCAGGCAGAGGAGATATCGGGGGTGGAGTTGCGAATCTCAAAGAGCGTAAGCGGGCTCTGAAGAATGCGGAACGGGACCCAATAATTTGTCTTAGTTCAACTAAAAATAGTCTACGACAACTTTTTCAGGACTGACTCGTCTCCCTTCAGACGGCGGTAGTTGGCATGCATCGCATCGAAGCGCTTCAGCTGCTGCGGCAGACGCGTTTCGTAGAAGTCTTGGAAGTCCTTGGCGGCCAGGGGGCTCCAGCCAACCTCAGCGATCGCGCAGCCGCGTGGATAGGTCATGTAGAGCATGTGCTCGAAATCTGGCATATACTCAGTCCAGACATTTCCCTGTACGCCCATAATGTGCGTGGCTTCGGCCGGCGTCAGCTCAGCTGGAACCGGATCATAGCTGTAGACCGTACATAAAGGCAGGTGCCCGCCGATTGCAAGCGGCTCGCCCTCGGTCGCCTGGCGGTAGTCTAAATAGCAGTGGGTCGTCGGGCTCATCACCGCATCGTGCGCCGCTCTAACAGCGGCAATCCCGCCCTTCTCTCCCCGCCAACTCATGACCGCAGCATGCGGCGCGAGACCACCTTCGAGAATCTCATCCCAGCCAATCAACGTCTTGCCCTTGCCATTCAAAAATTTCTCAATACGCCGAATCACGTAGCTCTGGAGCTCTTTCTCGTCCTGCAACTGCTCATCCTGAATCCGTTGCTGACAGTCCGGACAGGCCTTCCAGCGGCTCTTGCGGCATTCATCACCGCCGATATGCAGGTAGCTCCCCGGAAATAGCTCACAGACCTCAGCGAGGACGTCCTCCAGAAATGAGAAGGTCGATTCCTTGCCAGCGCAGTAGGCATCCTCACTAATCCCCCATTCCACTCGCACCGGAATCTTCTCGCCGGTACAGCTCAGCTCGGGATACGCGTGAATGGCAGCCATCGAATGCCCCGGTAGCTCGATCTCGGGAACGATCGTGATGAAACGACGGCGGGCATACTCCACCACCTCCCGAATCTCTGCCTGGGAATAGCAGAAGGGCCCGTAGGCCTCGCCCTTAAATTTCCGGGGTTCGTCGCGAAAATGCCCGACTAGTTCGTCTTGGCGGACCGACGCTTCGGTGGCCAGCTTGGGATATTTCTTGATCTCGATGCGCCAGCCTTGGTCTTCGGTCAGATGCCAGTGAAAGACATTCATCTTGTGCAAGGCCAAGAGATCGATGAAGCGCTTGACCTCATCTGCAGACGCAAAATGGCGAGCAACGTCGAGCATCAGCCCACGCCAGGCAAAACGCGGTTTATCCTCGATCGACACGCAAGGCACGCTCAGCTCACCCTCGTCTACGAGCAACTCGCCGTAGACTTCCGGTGGCAGCAACTGCAACAGGCTTTGGACGCCCCAGAACGCACCACGCCCCGTGCTTGCGGAGATCGCAACTTTCTGCTCCGAAATCTGCAGGGCGTACGCTTCCTCCCCAAGCGCAGCATCTGCGCGGATCACGATCGCATTCTCCGCGCTTTTCTGCCCGGCCGTGCTCTCATTCCCAACCACAACGGCAAACCGCGCGGCCAGAAAGTCCGCGGCCAGAGCGAAGTCTTTGTCGCCCTGGACCACAATCGAGGTGCTAGGCGTAATCGTAAAAGTTCCTTGCTGCACCGTCATGGTGACAGGCTGAGGGATCACGCTAGGGCCTGTTGGTCGATTGGGCATGGTCATGGTTCCTCTTGGGCTTAGTGATTCAACGTTGGCGTCGCGGGTCGGTATCCACGGGCGCCGAGCGCTCGCTCTCGCCCCGCGAGTTCCAGGCGGTGACCGCGTACTGAAACACGCGCACGTCGCTCATATCGATGGCAGCTGCAGCTTCGAGCCCAGGCTCGGCATAGCTGGCGACAATTCCCTTCGCTCGATCCGTAAACTCCGGTGCTTGACAGCGCGCGAGCGCGGTCCACTGCGCCCGCGGATGCTCCCGGCGATACACCACATAGCCAGCAGCTCCCGCGACCGGTCCCCAAGCCAAGCTGGCCTGACCTTCCTCAAGCGTAAGCTCAAGCCCACCAGGTGCCACGGTTCGGACACGTGCTGCGAGGCCCTGGCCCTGCGGTGCAACCGGCTTCCCGAATGACCACGAGCTGTCCCCGGTAAGCGTAAAGCCGACGCGTTTTTGCTTGGGATCGTGCTCCGCTGGCTCGCCATTGATGTGTAACGGCTCGAACAGCTTGGGCAGTTGCGCCCGCACCAGCAGCCGGGTACGCGCCTGGGCCACGCCATGACTACTGCGGGCCGTGAATTCGAGTTCTAGCTCCTGCGCATCGCGCGGGGCCTGGCCCCGCAGCTCACGCGTCAGCGGCTCGTACGTCAGCCAGTCCGGCAGGCCGGCTACGGTGACCTTGGGTGCCGGGATCCCGCTCACCGGCACGGTCAGCTGAAATGGAGTGTCCCAGACTACGGTGAGCATCGCTGGCAGGTGAACGGCCGGGCCGCCGGTCTCCACGCTCGGAAGCAGTTCGGCCACGGCAACGCTGATGGTCATACCGGCCAAAGCGGCTGCTTGCCCGTGTGCCCGCAGGATTTTCCCCTGTCGGCGCGGCACGTTCAGGCGCAACACGCCCTCGCCTGCCGTCTCAAGCGTGAATTGCGAAGTTCGCAACATCCCGGGACTGGTCAGAAGGATCTCAAACTCATCCGGGGTGCGATGCACCAGGATGCCCGCGGCGCGCCCACGCAGGCCCCAACTCGGCTGGGTCCCGCTGCCAAAGCAGGCCCAGTCATTCTCGAGCGTGATCGCGCGCTCGCTGAGCGTAGAGGTGGTGCCTACAGCCCCGTCATCGTGAGCCTGGAGGGTGATAGCCGAGGCGCTTCCCAACGTCGCGTGCACTGCGAAACGATTGGCCAAGATCGCCAGTGTGGACTCGCGTCCGCCTTGCCGAATCCAGCTTAGCTGATTACCGGTTCCGGCCAGAAAGCGAGCGTCGAATGCCACCGCGCCAGGCACCAGCGGCCAGCTGGCGCCGTGCACTCGGCCTCCGGCAATGACGGCAAGCGGTGGCTCGGCCGCCGCTTGCCAGATGGCCGCAGCCTGGCCCGCGGTGTGCAGGATCACGGCGTGGTCCGCGAGGATTGCGGACTCCGCAATCCGCGGCAGCTGCAAAGCCCGTTCCAGGCAGCTGGCCGGAGCGCCGGTCAGCATGTTGTAGACCCCGGCGAAGGACCGCCCGTACCCGGGCGAGAGTTGCGGAGTTCGCAACGCCGCGGCTTGTTTGACGAGCTGACGCCATTGCGGAGATCGCAACGGATCCCCCGGCAACCGGGCCGCAATCCGGACAATCGCCTCGAGTCGCTCGCAGCGCAGGGATTCCAGAACGGCCCAGCGCTTCACCGCCAAATAGGCTTGGTCAAGATCTTCGCGGGCCACCGTGCTCTCGCGCAGATGCGCCTGCCAGGCCTCCAGTTCTGCCTCGCTGGGAGCGCGCGGGACGCTAGGCGGAGCTGGACACGCGCCGCGCTCAAACTCTGGCAGTGCGAATGCGCCCAGCTCACCGATGGCCAGCAGGCCACGGACGCGGCCTGTGCTGAATTCGGGTGCCTCAGGCACCCGCGTGAGCGTGGCGGCAGTGGCGATATCGAGCGATCCCGCCGCGCCAGCAGCGGTGTGCTCAAGCTGGAGATACGGGCAGGCATGGTAGCTGCGCAGGATCAGCTCATGAACCCCGCCATTGGCAAACACGGTGGTCAGTGCGAACTCCGCAAACACGGAACCAGAGACCCGCGTCTCGAAGTCGCGGCGCATTGCGGTTTGCGAACTCCGCACCGCCAGCCGGGCCGTGAGCGGTCCGCGCTGAATGAGAAGGCTCGGGCTGTCTGGGTCCCAGCTCACGGTGTAGGTCGGCGCGGACGTCGGATACTTGGGCGACGAATTCGGGAATTGGGCGGTCAGAGCTCGGTGTGCGCAGAGCAGATGGACGCGCGCGAACCAAGAGCCATCGCCATTGCGTCGAGTGCCCGTGAGCTGAAGCGGAACGGGACTGCCAGCGGGGTCCAGCAGCACTAGGCGCTCGGGCGGTAGATCCCGGGGAAATTGCATGTGCAACGCGGCGGGGCCAG
>DMTJ01000167.1 GCA_003477185.1 Lentisphaeria bacterium | reverse complement strand
TCACGACTATTTTGGTGAGTCCGTGGCCCGGCGAAATGAGCTGATTCGAGATGGCCAGACGGATAAGGAAAAGGTTGATCATAGTGTCCTTTGGGCTAGCCGGGCGCCGTACGGCGTCGACGTGAACACGGCGACTGAGCCCGAACTAAGCCGCTTGGCCGGTGTTGGGCCTCACATTGCCGCGGCTATTGTGGCGCACCGAGACGCTCAAGGGCGTTTTGCGCGGGTCCAGGATCTGATGGACGTGGCCGGACTCGGCGCTCACACCTACCGAACGATGACCTGCATGAGCGCGAGTCGCGACTTGCGCGCGACTGAGTTGGCGGTGAACGAAGCGTTCGGTGTTCCGTCAGAGGAGATTAGCTTAGCCCAGCTGGCCGCCGTTGCGCGTGCGCAGATCGGTCTGGACGGGGTGATTATCGCGGATGCGAACGGCGACGTCATTGCGAAGGATGTCCCTGCACGTCTGGAGTCACTGGTCGAAGGCCTATGTGGTGCGGGACCGCAACTGCATCGTCGCGGTGCAAAGGCTCTGAAGCAGAGCCGGTTGCCCGCAGCCGACATGTTTACCTTCTACCTAGAGCAGCATGCGGTTACCTTCGCCGGTCATGATCATATGTTTATGGTCTGCATCCACGAAGGAAGCGTTCCGAATCAGGCGCAGCTGAAGCAATGTCGGCGATTGGCCAATGAGTTAGCTTGGTATTGTGCAGATCGCGCAATTGTCTGACGCGGATCCTGTGATTCGCGGCGGACAACACGCACTGCTGATTTGTGCGTAGACCGCAAGGTTGATTGGACGTTTGGCGAGTCGATCGTATGGTTTACCTTTCGTGCTGACTAGATTGGAATCTGTCTATGCCACCGCTTTCCGATATCGGAAAACTAAAGCGCCTTGCCGATCTCTTTGTAATCGCCATGAAGGTGGATGGGGTAATCAGTGCGAAGCGTAACCAGGCCGCAATTGACTGTCTCGTGCATCACGGGCTGAGGGAACGGGAATCGGAGACCTTTCTTGATGAATCGTTCGGCAAGTTTGAGAGCGGTATGATTCGTTCGCCTGAGAAGACTTTGGGGGATGTGAGTACATTTTTTCGTCGGCGCGAACATTCCTTTTTGCTCGCTCAGGTGCAGACCATTTTAGAAGCAAGCGAGATCTCGGAGAATTCACAGGCGTTTTTCGATCTATGTTGCGATTATCTATACCGAAAATAGACGTCGAATAGGAAAATTATTTGCAGTTTCAGTGTCCCCATTGTCAAAGTATAGTTTCGATTCCTGATACGGAATGCGGTCAACCCGTCGGATGCGGGAACTGTGGTGGTGTCAGTATTGTGCCTGGATCGCGTTTTTCGCCGTCCGTGGTGATTGATGATTTTGTGATCAAGGAGATCATCGGCAAGGGCGGGATGGGGATGGTGTACCTCGCCCATCAGTTGTCGCTGGATCGCCCCGTTGCCTTGAAGGTTTTGATGCAAGAGTTCTCGCAGGATCGCGATTTCGTCGTGGATTTTGTCAAAGAAGCGAGAGCTGCTGCCCGGTTAAACCACTTGAATATCGTTCAGTCGTATGCAGTCGGAGAAGAAGACGGTATTTACTTCTTCGCGATGGAGTATGTGGAAGGCAGCACGCTGAAGAAGATCATGAAGACGGAAGGTACGGTCGGGATTGCGAATGCGATTCAGATCATGCGCCAGATCGCAGAGGCGCTGGACTTTGCGTGGAAGAATCAGTCGCTGGTTCACCGGGACATCAAGCCCGACAACATCATGATTACCAACAAGGGTGTAGCGAAGCTTGCCGACCTAGGATTGGCCAGGAAGGCCGCAGAATTGGCCGATGTGGACGAGGAAGATGAGGTGATGGGCACGCCCCAGTACATCAGCCCCGAGCAGTTGCTTGGCCGGCCGATGGACGTGCGTGGTGACATCTACAGCCTAGGCGCGACCTTCTTTCATGCAGTCACAGGTCGATTCCCGTTTGAGGGAAATTCGGCAGGTGAAATTGCCCGCATGCATCTGGAGGCCCAGCTTGAATCCGCGCATGACGTTAATGAGAGCGTTCCACCACAGGTGACCGAGGTCATCGACCGGATGATGGCTAAGCGTCCGGAAGACCGCTACAATGATGCTGCAGAACTCGTCGCGGCACTGGACGAGCTACTTTCGAAAGTAGGTGACCAGGAAGAGGAAGAGGAGGAGGAAGCACCTGTTTCCAAGAAGTCGGCCAAGCTGAAAAAGAAGCGTCGGCCTCGGAAGAAGGCTGCGCCCATGGTCGAGGTCGAGTCCGTTGATGAGGACGAGCTCGCCACTGAAGAACCGATAGCGGGAGAGGAAGCGGCGGCACCTGCCGTGCCGACGAAGGCCATCCCAAAGAAGACAGGCGGCCCGAAGAAGAAAACAACCATCCGCAAGCGCCAGCCTAAGGCGAGCGTCGAGCAGGACGCAGATGTGCCTGGTGCGGCCAAGGAAAAATCGCGGACGCCGAAGAAGTCAGTCATACCTGCGGTTTTGATTGGGGTTGCGGCACTCGTGGCCATAGCGGCGATTGTTGGCGCGCTTTTCGCGACAGTTCTTGCTGATAAGCCCCCGACGGACGAGGCATCACTACTAAGGCAACTGGAGATTGCGCGACCGAGTGAAATGGCCGCCTTTCGCGAGTTGCAGCCTTTGATCGGCGTGAAGCCCGCGAACTTGAAGGAAGCGCGCGATATGCATGCACAGTTCATGCAGTTCAAGGCTAACCCGAACCATCGCGACAGCATTTTTGTACTGCCTCATGGGCAGGCAAGTTACCACCGCTCGCTGGGACTAGAAGACAAGCATGAGCTGACTCTCCGCAAGCTGGCGAAGGGGATCGGCGGGGTGGTGACACGCGATTTGGAAATGATTGAGGAGTACGAGGTTCGGTTCTTGCGAGAGGACTGGAAGGATAAGGAGCGAGCTGGGCTGAAACTGCGTCGCTTTACCAGTGCTCTGGCGAGCGTTCATGAGGAGCAGGCCATGTTGCTGATCGACAAGATCGGGCAGGTCAATCAATCTGTGCAGGACGTCTTTGATGAGGTCGAACGTGGTGTTGACTCCCTTGAGGAGATTTTCGAGCGAGAGAGGCGGAGCGTGATTGGCGCGGTCGTTCCGCATTGTGCTGAAGGGGATTTTACTCAGGGCTTGGACTTGTTGCGCGACCTACAAACGGACGAAGGCAAGCAGGGATACCCGGCAAGAGCATCGCGGCAAATTTCACGAGCGGAGGGCGTGGTGCGCGCTTCGCGAAACCTCAAGGACAACGCAGAGCGTTCCTTTCAACGAAAGCTAAAGTCGCTGATGGTGAAGTTTGAAGTTCCTGAAGCCTGGGATGCCTCCGATGCGAACCGCGCATTCAACGACGCCATCGGAGAGGCGGTAGAGGGCGGAGCGTTTGACGATCTGAAGCAGAGCTTGCGGGGATTGGAAGAGAGGGAACAGGATTTCTACGCACTCCGGAACGAATGGTTCGATAGCCTAGGGGAGTGCTTGGGCTGGGGGCAGCAGTACTATCTGCTTGTGGCGACGACAGGGGCCAAGTTGAACGGGCACAAGGTTCGTTTCAAGGAGGTTGTGATCGATGGGCTTGGACGGCAGCGAATTCTGAGCATTGGCCGGACGCACATGATTGTTGATAAAGAGCAGCACAGCCCACAACTGGGGAATTATCGCTCTATCGGAACCTTCAAAAAGGAAATCAAAGAGATTCCCTGGCCTATGTTTCAGGAATTGGCGATCACCTCTTACGGCTCTGAGGACTTGGATCTGCAGCGAAACCTCGGAGCTTTCGCGCTGGTCACAGGAAGGTTCAAGGATGCGAGAATCAATCTGATGGCGGCAGGCGCCGAATTTATGCTAGGGATTTTTGATGACATCTACTTTGCGTACGGTCTTCATGCTGCCACACGAGAGGATGCTGACACAGACAAAATTTGCCGGCTGCTGCAAGCCAAGTGTGAGTCGGCGGAGGATTGCGGCACTTGGAAGAAGCTGATAAACAAGCTATGCCAATAGGGATTGGACGGGTGTCACAGCGTCACAGAACCAGTTGCTCGCAATGGCCGGCAGTACGCCGAGGCCTGACATTTGCCAGTTGTCGGAGATAGCGGATGCGAATTATTCATATTTCGGATTTGCACGCCGGGGCGTGGCTGAAGTCTGCCTCTGCCTACTTTGATAAACGCGTGGTGGGCGCGACGCATTTTTGCATGCGCAGGAGAAACGTGCATGACTGGAGCCTGGTGGCGCCTGCTGTGCAGCAGATTCGAACGCTGGCACCTGATATCGTCGTTTGTACTGGGGACTTGGCTAGTGTCAGCCAGCCATGTGAGTTCGAGCAGGCCCGCGAGGCACTAGCGGCGCTGGCCGCAGACCAGAGATTTGAGTTTGTGTACATCCCGGGAAATCATGACGCCTACGTGCACAACAGTGCCTGTAATCGCGCGCTTCACGAGACATTTAGAGCCCTGAACCGAAACCGCTGGTCCTTAGATGACTTGCCAACCTCAATTGATCTCGGGACCGTGCGTTTCCTGATTGTGAACGAGGCCTGCCCGACTTTTCTGCTTTCCGCGCGAGGCAGAGTTACGACCGCTGCGGAGGCTTGGCTGCGTAACGAATGCGAGCAACCCGACGTGATTGAGGGACGACGTCGACTGGTCCTTGTCTCGCATTGGCCGATCGCGGATCAGCATGGGCGGGAACTGACATGGCTGCGTCGATGCGGCAACAACCTCTTTCTGCGCGAGCTACTGATGAGCGGGCGGTTGTCGATTTCTCTCTGCGGGCATATCCATACTGGGTTCCGCCGAGATGAGGCCGGAGGCGGCTGCGAGGTCTGCGCTGGCTCACTCACCAGCACCGGTAAGTTCAGCGTGATCGACTATAACGCGATCGAGAACAAGGTTTCGCAGCGTTGGCTGGATGTCTATGGTGAGAGTACGCCTCTGGATCCGCCGCTGGATGTTGACGGCCGTGTGCCCGCGAGCTGACTAGACTTTTCCCTTTGCGCTTAAAAACTCAGGAGCACTCCCGATGCGGATGTCCAAGCTGGTTGGCCGCCAGGTAAAAGAAACGCCAAAAGACGCCCAGACTGTCAGTCACCGATTCCTTTTAAGAGGCGGGTACATTCGTTCTGTATCGGCAGGTATTTATACACTTCTTCCTTTGGGAAGGCGCGTAGTCTCTAAAGTAGAAGCGATTATCCGGGAAGAGATGGATCGGGTCGATGGCCAGGAGATGCTGATGCCAGTGGTTCTGCCGGGAGAGCTCTGGGAGGAGAGCGGCCGTTACGACACGGTCGGTGACGAGCTGCTGCGCTTTCAGGATCGAAACGAGAAGGCCATGGTGCTTGGAATGACTCACGAGGAAGCGGTCGTGCATATGGCGCGCACCGAGTTGAGTTCCTATAAGCAGCTGCCGGCGATGGTCTATCAAGTGCAGACCAAGTACCGGGATGAGGCTCGTCCTCGGGCGGGGCTCATCCGTGTGCGCGAGTTCACGATGAAGGACGGCTATTCGTTCCACGCGAATTCAGAGTGCCTTGAAGCATACTACGAGCGTTGCCACGATGCATACGTCAGCATCTTCCAGCGTATCGGTATGAAAGACGTGCAGGTGATTCAGGCCGATCCTGGTATGATGGGCGGAAATGTCAGCCACGAGTTCATGGCTGTCGCCGAGTGTGGTGAAGACACCATCTTCCTGTCACCGGATCGCAGCTACCGTTCCAATCGAGACGTTGCCACGACTGGATTGACGTTTGTGCAGGAGGGGGCGCTACCGCTGGAGAAGGTGCACACTCCTGGCAAGACGAGCATCGAAGATGTAGCCGCCTTTCTCGACGCTACGCCGGAGCAGACCGGCAAGGCAGTGTTCTACACCACAGGGAATGATGAGTTGGTTTTCGTGGTCATCCGCGGCGACCTAGAGGTGAACGAAACCAAGCTGCGCAACCACCTTAAGGAGTCTGAGCTGCGCTTGGCGACGGATCGTGAGATCGAGGATATCGGCTCCGTTCCTGGCTATGCCTCGCCACTTGGTGTCGCAGCGGAAAAGGTGCAGCTGGTCTTTGACCGATCAGCGCGCCACTCCTCAAACCTAATCGTCGGGGCCAACGAGGTAGATTACCACTACCGTAATTTCAACTTCGAGCGGGACCTTGCTGAGCTCGCGGAATCCGTGGAGATCGTCGACATCGCTACTGCGCGAGCGGGAGACCCTTGCCCGCTTACCGGAGAGCCGCTCGAGATCACACGCGGAATCGAAGTGGGAAACATCTTCCAGTTGGGGACCAAGTACTCGGCTGCAATGGGGGCGACCTTTTTGGATCCCAATGGTAAGCGTGCTCCGCTGATAATGGGCTGCTATGGCATCGGCATTGGGCGAGCTATGGCCGCCGTAATCGAGCAGTCGCACGATCAGTACGGTCCGATCTGGCCCATGTCAATCGCGCCATATCAGGTCCACATTTGCGCGCTTAACTATAAGAAAGAGGCCGTCCGGACCGTGGCCGATTTGCTCTACGCCGAGTTGCACGCTTCTGGCTTTGAGGTCCTGTTGGACGACCGTGGCGAGAAGGCGGGGTTCAGTTTCGCGGATGCGGATTTGATCGGCATCCCGTTACGTCTAATCATCTCACCCAAGACGATTGCGAACGGCGAGGCAGAATTCAAGCGCCGCGGCAGTGAAGGGAAGGACATGGTGGCACTTGATGCGGTGGTTGAGAGACTTAAAGCCGAGCTCGCTAGAGAATCATGAACCGATCGGAACGCGAATCTTTGATCGCGGTTGCCCGCGGTGACCAGCTTGCAGACGTGGTCTTGCGGGGGGGGAAGATTTTGAACGTCTTTACGGGTGAAACGACAGTTGCGGACATCGCAATTTGCGAGGGCATGATCGCTGGCATTGGAGGGTACGATGGTGAGACGGTCATCGACCTCGGCGGTCAGTTTGTCCTGCCGGGCTTTGTGGATGCGCACGTGCATATCGAGAGCGCGATGGTGACGCCACCTGAGTATGCCCGCGCCGTGGTGCCGCGCGGCACCTCAGCCGTGGTCGCAGATCCTCACGAGATTGCCAATGTCCTTGGTGTTCCCGGTGTCGAGTTCATGTTGAGGACTTCGCGCAACTTGCCTCTGGATGTGCACATCATGGCATCGCCGTGCGTCCCTGCGACGCACATGGAAACCTCCGGTGCGGTGTTGAGTCCGCAGGACGTGCAACGACTGCTGAAGACCGATGGCGTGCTGGGGCTCGCTGAGGTGATGAATTTTCCTGGGGTTATTGATGGGGCCCCGGACATGATGGCCAAGCTCCAAATTGCAGAGGGACGCGTGCGCGATGGGCATGCGCCTGGCGTTACGGGCCGTGCGTTGCAGGCCTATCTGGCTGCTGGCATCGGCAGCGATCACGAGTGTACGACCGCTGATGAAGCCCTAGAGAAGGTCCGTGCGGGCGCCTATGTGATGATTCGCGAAGGAACTGCTGCCAAGAATCTCGAGGCGCTGGCTGTTGCGGTCTCCGCAGAGAACCATCACCGGTTTCTATTCTGCACCGATGATCGACACCCGGCAGATTTACTCGAGGAAGGGCACATCGATTTTTTGGTGTGCCGGGCGATTCAGTTGGGGATCAAGCCGCTGCATGCGATCCGCATGGCGACGATTAACGCGGCGCAGTATTTCGGGCTTGAGCGCATGGGGGCGGTGAGTCCAGGGCGTTTTGCCGACCTGATCACGTGTGACTCGCTTGACGCACCTCAGATACATCAGGTATTTAGGAGAGGCACATTGGTAGCTGAGAACGGGAAGTTGCTGGTTGATTTGCCCAGGCCCGACTCCAGCGCATTGCCGTCTGATTTCGCCGTGCCGGCGCTAAATGCCGACTTGTTTTCCGTGCCAGCAAAAGCAGGAAAAATACGTGTGATCGAGGCTTGCGATGGCCAGATCATCACGGGAACGCAGCGGCTCGAGCCTACTCTTGCCGATGCCTGTGCCATTGCCGACTCCGCACGCGACCTGGCAAAATTGGCTGTCATCGAGCGTCACCATGGCAGCGAGGCCGTTGGCCTGGGCTTCGTTACTGGGCTGCGTCTGGCGGAAGGCGCGCTTGCTTCTTCAGTCGCCCATGACTCGCACAATCTCGTGGTTGCCGGGATGAATGACCAAGACATGGCCTTGGCTGCAGAGCGCGTGGCTGCGCTCGGAGGTGGGCTGGTGGCTGTGCGCGATGGAGAGGTGCTGGCCGAGCTGGCGCTACCGATTGCGGGACTGATGTCCGACCTTCCACTTCCTGTCGTGCGAGACCAAGTGGCCCACCTAAAAGCAGTATCTCGTGAATTGGGGAGCACCACAGCAGACCCTTACATGTTACTTTCATTTCTCGCTCTGCCTGTCATCCCGGAACTAAAACTGACCGATCAGGGATTGGTGGATGTCGACGCTTTTGAGATTGTCCCTCTGTTCTCTTCGTAGCACCATGTCATCGGTAACGTTGCAATAAGTGGGCAAGCTGGTTACAGTTCACTTTGCAACGCGGTTGTTGCGAATCTGCAAACCCGTCGAATCTTAGCGCATGGACCATCGTCTTGACTCAGACATGATGACCATTGACGAACAGGGCGCTGCTCCGCTCCCCAAGGCCGAGCGTGGGTGTGACGCTCAGGCGGTAATTATTGATCCGCCCGGAGACGTGATCGGCGGCCGCTACCGCGTGATCAAGGAAGTTGGGCGCGGCGGAATGGGCATCGTATATCAGGCGCTCGATACCAAGCTAAATCGCATGGTGGCTGTAAAGCGTCTGATCCCAAATGCGGCGAACCTCTCAAGAGACCAGCGCCGATTTGCGCGTGAAGCCCAGACCATTGCCTCGCTGGGGCACATGCATATCGTGTCGATCCATGACATTGGTCAGGATGGTATCGGGCACTTCATCACCATGGAGTACGTGCAAGGCCCCAATCTGGCCGAAGAAAGCGAGCCTAGTGGGGACCCCGTTACTCTCAGCCGCTATGTCAAGAAGCGGAACCCGCTGCCTGTAGAAGAGGCATGCGAGCTCACTGTCCAGTTGTGCAGCGCGCTTGGCTACGCGCATCGTCAGGGCATCGTTCACCGCGACATCAAGCCCGGCAATGTACTGCTTACCCCGAAGATGGACCCCAAACTTGTGGACTTTGGCCTGGCGCGTCCGCTCCACGGAGAAAGTCGGGATGATATTACGCTCCAAGGGCAATTCATAGGTACGCCAGAGTACGTGGCCCCCGAGCAATGGACCAGTAACGAGATCGACGAGCGAGCGGATATTTTCTCGCTTGGGGCTGTGATGTGGTATGCGCTCAGTGGTCGCGTGCCTCGGCATTTTGACCCGCAAAAATTGCCACCGGATGTTCAGCCGGTGCTGTCCAAGGCGCTGGCTCAGCGCCCTAAAGAGCGGTTTCAAACGATGGTCGAGTTTGGTGATGCACTTCGTGCGCGCGGCCCAAAGGGCAAGGTTCTCACAAACACGGTCACAGATGACGATCTGCGCTCGACGATTCCCGGATCACGCGCTTGGACCTGTCCCAACTGTGAGCGCAATAACCCGGATGAGGCCAAGTTTTGTGTGCATTGCGGGACTCGCGGCACCTCTGCCTGCCCCATCTGTGAGACCGAAGTGAAGGTCAGCAGCCAGTTCTGCCCATCGTGTGGCTGCGACATGAATGTGGCAAAGGACTACTTAGGCTCAATGGAGGAAGCGAAGCGACAGGCCGGCTTCATGGAGTTTGAGGCGGCGTTGCAAACACTGCGCGGCGTTTCCGGGGTAAATAATACAGAGGCCGCTGCTCTGGTGAAGGAGTGGCGTCAGGTTATCCTGCTGCGTCGCAATTTGCTGAATGAGTTCGACTCAGCCATTCGCGTGTACAACATTAACGGCGCGGTCAAGCTCCAAGAGAAACTCGCGGCCACGGTGCCGGAGGAGTGCTTGTCTGATAGCCCTGATTTCGAGACAGCAGCGCGCTACAACGCGCTAATGAGTCAGCTGGATAAGCTACTGCGCGAGGCGGTAGACAGAGCATCCAAAGGCTATAATATGCAGCAGTACTCGCAGATGATTAAGAACCTCAACCTAGTCTACGGGAAAGAGCGCTGCTTGACCATCAATGAGGAACTGTGGGCCGTCCAGAATGACCTCAATCATACTGTAACTCAGGCTGGACTTGCGATTGGAATGAATTGTATTTCATTTGCATTCGAGCTGCTGAACGCGAGCAATCCCTGGCATTCTGACGAGCTTGGCGATCGGCGTTCCCGGCTGCTGAAGAACTGCCGCGCGTTGTTGGAAGAGCGCGCCCGGGCAATCGAAGCCATCGAGGAAGCGCTGCGCGAGGAAAAATACACCGAGGTATTACGCCGCCTCAAGGCGATGTCACGA
>DMTJ01000034.1 GCA_003477185.1 Lentisphaeria bacterium | reverse complement strand
GACGAATTCTACGACGACGACTATTAATCCATCGAACGAGGAGTCTTGAGATGAAAGCTGATATTCATCCAGAACTGCACAAGACGACGATCACCTGTACCGGGTGTCAGACGGCTTACCAGGTGCGCACCACGCGCACGGATACCAAGGTCGCGATTTGCGCGTCCTGTCATCCGTTCTTCACGGGTCAGCAGAAGTTTGTTGATACCGAAGGCCGCGTAGACCGCTTCCGCCGTCGCTACCAGCAAGGCTAGGCGACGCGCTACCTTGCGCCACAAGAAGGCCTGTTTTCTTCCCCAGTTTCGCTGCGGGAGGACAATGGGCCTTTTTGTTGGTGTGCGAGCCGTCGAACTTTTCAGTTGGCGCGCTATCATACCGAAGTCGGCCAGTCGGCCAATTTGCTAGAACAGGAACCACGTCATGGAAGAAGAAGAGAAAAGCGAGCGCAATGTCGCAGACCCTATTTCTCGCAAGCTGTTTGAGAACCGTACGATTCTAATCAGCGGCGGAATCGACCATAAAATCTCCGAGCGTGTCGTCTCGCAATTGCTAGCGATGGCAATTGACTCTGATGACGATATCCACCTCTATGTGAACTCGCCAGGCGGGCACGTGGAGTCTGCGGACTCGATTTTTGACATCATCAATTTCGTCAAGCCCCGCGTAATTATTATCGGGACTGGTTGGGTTGCCAGCGCTGGCGCTCACATCTTTTTGAGTGTGCCGCTCAAAGATCGCTACTGCCTGACCAACACCCGGTTTCTGCTGCATCAGCCCAGCGGCGGTGTCGGCGGCCGTGCCTCCGATGTCCAGATCGAAGCAGAAGAAATTCTGCGGATGCGGATGCGTCTGAACATGATCATCGCGCGCCAGACCGGCCAGGCACTGGAGAAGGTCGAGACAGACACCGATCATGACTTCTGGATGTCTGCAGAGGAAGCCAAGGACTATGGCATCGTCGGTAAGATCATCGAACGGATCGACGAAGTCAAATAACGGCCAGCATGGCACGCGGACGCAGCATCATTGGGTCCTTGCCAACGGACGGAAATCCGCAGGCGCCGCAGCCTCCTGCTGACCCGGAGCCTAAGCAGGGCGCCAAGGCGCAGAAGGGAAAGTCTACTAGCATCATCGGCTCGCTGCCGACTGCTGGTGGCGGTCCCGCGGCGCCTACGCCAGCAGCCCAAGCGCCAGCACCGGCTCCCTTGCCGCCAGCACCGTCTCCACTGGCACCGGCCCCCGCGGCTTCCAAGCCCAAGGGGCGGAAGAGGAAGAGCGACAGCTTGATCGGAGATCTGCCCGGAGACCAGGCTTCGCCGTCGACTCCGGCCCAGGCGCAGCCCGCCGCGCAGACCAAGAAGCCAAAGGCAGCCAAAAGCGGCAGCCTGATTGGGTCCTTACCGGAGCCGCAAGAGGCAAAGCCCCCGCCAGCCCCAGCACCTGTACCCTTGCCTGCTGCGCAGACCCAGCCGCCGACCGCCCCGAAAGGCAGCAGTTTGATCGGATCCCTACCCGTGCCGCAAGGGATACCGGCTCCACCAGCTGCCGCCCCGCCCACGACAGTTTCGGCAGCAGAGCGGACAGAGGTCGAGAATCAGGCCGCATACGTGCCGATGCCTGCGGACATCGCACCAGAGCCGACGCCACATCGCTCAGCTGATCCCGCGTCCAGCAGTATCATTGGTGCACTTGTTGAGCGCGCGGCCCCTTCGCCCAATGATACCGGGACTTTCGCCGGGCTTCCCACTGCTGAGAGGGCCACGGTGCACGAACACCATGACAGCGCGCGCGGCTTCCGTCTGATCGTCCGCAAGCGCAACGATGGGCCCAGGCCGCAGAGAGCAGTTCATTCTTTTACCTATCGGCAGGATCTGCGCGTGGGTGGAATGACGGACTGCGACGTCTACCTCCCCGAGGCAACCGGAGCTGTCACCTTGGGCGTAGGCCCAGGATCGATCGCCTTGGTCAAAATCGATGCCCCTGCAGGAATCTTGCTCAACGGTCACCAGCCATTGGCGCTGCCAGCCCCGCTCAAGAACGGCGATGAGCTGATCTGGGGTGCCTACAGCGTTCGGCTCGCCATCCAGCTGCAACGGGTCGACGGTGAGAACCGCTCGCGCAGCCTGGTCGGTCGGCTCACCGTATTGTTGGTGTGCGCCGCCTTGGCCTGGCAGTTTGCGATGGTCGGCGGCTTGACTTGGGTCATCTTCGACAGAATGGAGTTGGGGCACGAAATCGCCCGCGCGCGCCTGGTGCACCGCATTGACGACATCAAGGGAAAGATCGCGACCAGCGAGCTTGACCAGGAAGATGTGCGGCAAGCCATGCTGCTAGAAGCCATGCGCGGAGAACTCAAGCATATAACCGGTTACCTGCGCGAGTATCGCTCCGATCTTAGTGATCGGCAGGTGGCGGACTTTAATCGCCAGCTCGCCGGTCTGCAGACCGTGCTCGAGGATCTAGACGCTGACACCTTTGGCTACCTCCCCGCCGTTCAGGCGCGGCCCTATTTGGAGCGGTTGTTACGCAGTGAATAATCTCGAGATTCTCGGGCAGGTTTCCCAGCGGCACATCGCCGTTATCGGGGACATGATGGTGGACCGCTACATTTGGGGGAAAACCTCACGCATCAGCGAAGAAGCGCCCGTTCCCGTCGTCCAAGTTCAGTCGCGCAGCGAGACGCTCGGCGGCGCGGCCAATGTCTTGCGCAATCTCGCCTGTCTGGGCGCTCGCACCTCAGCATTTGGGGCCGTAGGCCAGGATCCGGGCGGGGACTCATTTGCCGCGCTGTGCGCCGAGGATGGTATCGACACCCGTGGCATCGTGATCACCCCTGAGCGCCCGACCACGCGCAAGTCACGCGTCGTCTGTGGTCGCCAGCAAATGCTGCGGCTGGATGACGAGGTCACCAGCGCCATCGCCGTCGAGACCACGGCTGAGATCTGCGCACGATTCGAAGCGCTCCTTGCCGAAGATCCGCCCGACGCGGTGATCATCGAAGATTACTGCAAGGGCTGCGTGAGCCAGGAACTGGCTGGTCACGTGGTCGCGATTGCGAACTCCGCAGGCATCGCTGTGGCGCTGGACCCGCATCCGGGAAACCGGCTGTGGGTCCGAGACCTAGTGTTGCTCAAACCCAACTGTGCCGAGGCCTACGCTATGGCGAACTTGCCGGCTGAAGCGCCGCTGGAGGCTGTCGTGCAGACGCTGCTCGAGCGCTGGCAGGCCAAGAATCTCTTGATCACCCTAGGCCGTCGCGGCATGGCCCTGGCCCAAGAGGACGGCACGCTTGCATACATCGCCACTGCGCCGCGGGAAGTGTTCGATGTCTCCGGGGCTGGAGATACCTCGATCGCTACGTTTGTGGCTTGCCTCGCCTCGGGTGCCTCGCCGTTGCAGGCTGCGAACATCGCAAACGAAGCCGGTGGCGTGGTCGTCACCCACGTAGGCACGGTACCGATCACGCTTTGCGAACTCCGCAATGCCCTTGCCGTCAGTTAGCCGCCGTATGTTTCTCGCGGCTGGTTCCGCTGCTAGCGCAGCCGCCGCAAGTGGAGGGGAGCGTCTGCCGTTCTTCCGCAATGCGGACTACCACGTGCGCGAACTGCCGAGCCCACGCGAAGCCCTGTTAGGCTACTCGGTTTATCACGAGTTTGATGTCGACCCACGCAAGACTGCGGAGTCCGCTGCGAACTTCGCAGCCCCAACCTGGAACCTGGAAGTGCGCGGCAAGGTGGGCAAGACGCTTCGTCTGAATGCCGGTGACCTTGTCTCGATGTTCCCGCTCGAGGAGCGCGTCTATCGGTTTCGCACCATCACGGGAGTCGGCATGGTCGTCCCCTGGCTTGGCTTTCCACTCGAGTTGCTGCTTGACCGAGCGGCGGTCAGCGCCGATGCGAAGTTCGCAACCTTCACCTCGCTTCAAGATCCAGAGCAGCTGCCGAACCAACGCCCGGACAGCGGCCTGGGACTGGACTGGCCGTATCGCGAAAGTCTGACGCTCGCCGAGGCGAGCCACCCGCTCGCCTTTCTTGCCGTAGGCGTGTACGGCTATCGGCTGCCCGCGCATTTCGGCGCTCCGGTACGCCTGATTGTCCCTTGGAAGTACAGCTACAAAGGCCCAAATGCGGTAGTCTCGATCGAGCTTTCGAGCGAGCGCCCTGCCTCCACCTGGGAGACGGCACTGCCGCATGAATACGAGTTTTCGGGAAATGTTGATCCGGCTCGCCCGCATCCTCGCTGGGGGCAGGGAACCGAACGCCGCTTAGACCGCGCTGGCCGCTGGCGCTCGCTGCCATACAACGGCTACGGCAAAGATGTGCAGGACCTGTATCCGGGCTAAGAGGCTGGGCCAAAGGAGGCCTTGAGCTTGCGGATGATTTGCCGCAGTTTTTCCTCCTGCTTGTCATCCAAAACCGGCTCGAGTTGCTGCACGGACTCTTTCAGAATGGCGTTCACTTCAGGCTGATTTCGCAATTTCACCGTGCGTAGTCGCTCATGGGTCGCCTCGAGGATTCGCGCCACTTCAGACCGTTGGTCTTGACGCAGGTCCAAACGTCGGACAAGGCGCCGCTCGACGACTTTGCGGACCGAATCCGGCCCGCCGGCTGCTAGCTTTTGCATGCGCGAGCGAACGATTCCGAGGGTCCCGACTGTGCCGATGGCGATCCCCAACAGCAGGATGGCGATCATGCCGGTGATCTTCTTGCTGCGAGGTGGAGTTTGCGGGTGGTCTGTCATAGGAATACGGCTCCGACAAGTGGCTCCACAGACTGTTGAATCAGAGCATCTGCGACCGAAGCTTCGATCGGCGCTACGCTCACCGACCACACGGCTACGATGACCAGGAGGCTGGCCGCCGCGGCGATGAATTGCCAGAGCAGCAGGTCAGGTTTTGCGGACTCCGCAACCGGCTGTTGCAGCGCCTTCAGGACGTCGTCCTCCCAGCCGGGCTGCGTGGGCGGTGGCTCGGAGGCCAGCTGCCACGCTGCGCGAAAGCGTGCCTCAGAATCAGGGCTATCGTTACTCATTTGTGTGCCTCTCGTTCAAGAATAGTCTGTAGTTTGCGCTGGGCCCGAAAGGCGCGAATCTTGACGTTTGCGATGCTCAGGCCGAGCAACTCGGCTGCTTCACGGACGCTGTGTTCCTGGAGGTGGACCAGCGTCAGGACGGTGCGATCGGCGGGGGAAAGGCGGCCCAGGCCCCAGTGGACTAATTCACGGGTTTCCTGTCTGGCGAGGTCTCTGTTGCCGGCAAGTGCTGCCTGCTCCCCGTCGTGACTGGTCAACCAGACTGCCGCTGTTTCGCTCAGGTCTGTATGGGGTGATTCACGCCGTCGGTAGGCGGCACGCCAGTAGTCGTGACAGCGCCGGACTGCGATGCGGCTGAGCCAGCGGTCCAAGCCGACGGTGTCCTGATAGGCGGGTAAGGAGCGATAGGCGCTGACGAAAACCTCGTGCACCAACTCCTCGACATCTTGGCTCGGCAGATGGCCGGCCACGATCGCCGCGACATGGTCGCGATAGCGCTGCATGATCAGGCGATATGCATCCGGATCGCCCTTGGTAATGCGCTCGAGAATAGCCGAATCCCGGTCAAGCGGCGGTGTCACCGCTTGATCGGGAAGGGCCATTCGCAGGAAGCTGAGGGAGAGTGTACTCATGCCTACGGAAGGTTCATCATTCCGCGTGCATGTCGATCCAAGTATCGACCGCGGCTTGAATCATGGGCCTGACCACGCGCAGGCGGTTGCCGACGGTTTCGGTTGCTGTGGCCAGCGTGACTTGCTGGTCCTGGTCGAGCAGCTCACGGATGGCGCCGTAGAGCGCGTAGCGGGTGACGGCGAGATCTTCAATCGTGTCCCCGAGGTTCCTGGCGCGACTGCGGACCTGGTCTTCATCGGCCCGCTCGGCGAGAATAGCAGCAACCATTGCCGTGCGGGCCTCGGCCACGGCATCCAGCTGCGGACGAACGGTGTCGCGGGAGTCCTTGAGGATCGTGGCGATCTCGCGTTTTTGGTCTGCGGAGAGTTCGAGTTGCTGCAGCAGCTTGCCCAGGTGGCAGCGCTGGGGAGTGTCCTCGGGGAAGCCTCCGAATGGATTGGTGGATGCCTGCAGGCCGAGGCAGTTGATGAGGAGTAGGGAAATGGTGAGTCGGGTGAAAATGGCTAATTCCTCGCGGTGTTTTGGTGTCGGGGTGAGTGTGCGCACACCCTCCTTATCGCACCACAGCACGAAGTGGTTACACTGTTCTCACGATTATTCGTGGCGGCTCATTGTCTGCAAACGGCAACTTTCGAATGAACACCCGGCGCGCGGCACTACTGGTACCGGATGGGACGAACGATATTTATTGGCGATATTCATGGTTGCCTGGACGAATTCCTGGCGATTCTAGACCGACTTGCGATCACCGCAGGCGACCGTGTGATCTGTATTGGCGACTTGATCAACAAGGGACCGAAGTCGGCAGCAGTGGTGCGGGTGGTCTACAAGCGCGGTTTCGAATGCCTGCGTGGGAATCATGACCACAGCTACCTGAAGCATCCAGAGAACCGCCGCTATGCAGAACTCCATGACGCGCTCCCAGGCAAGGTGCGTAAGTGGTACGGCAAGTTACCGCTTTACATTGAGGACCAGCACTTTCTAGCGGTGCACGCCGGGCTGGCACCCGGTCTTGGGATTGCCGGACAGGACCCACATATTCTCATGTCTATTCGCACTTGGGATGGAAAGGGAGATCGCTTGAATTCAGCAGACGATCCGCCCTGGTACAGCTTCTATAAAGGACAGAAGCCTGTGATCTACGGGCATTGGGCTGCCGCCGGCTTAACGGTTCGTCGCCATACGATCGGGCTGGACAGCGGCTGCGTGTACGGAAACCAACTCACGGCGTATGTCTTGGAGACCGGCGAGATTATCCAAGTGCAGGCCAAGAAAGTCTATGCGGCGGTGAGCGGGTGACGGCGCTGGTCATCGTTGATCATGGAAGCAAGCGCGAGGCTGCCAATCGCATGCTGCAGCAGATGTGTGAGCTGGTGCTAGGTCAGGCCGCCGGCCGCTACATGTGCGTGCGTCCGGCACACATGGAATTGGCGGAACCCACTTTGGGCCAGGCGATCGATGCCTGCGTGGCAGATGGTGCGACCACGGTGATCATCAGCCTGCTATTTCTCGCGCCAGGCCGCCATGCGACCGCGGATATCCCGGCGCTGGTTGCGGAGTCCGCAACGGCTCACCCGGGGCTCGAGATCCACCTCGCGGAGCCATTGGGGCTGGACGCACTGCTCGCAGATTTGCTTATCAAACGCGCGGATCAGGCGCGTTCGGGATAACACAAGAACCAAGGCCGGGAGGCACAATGCCGACGCCGATGCACAAGTTGATCGGACGCAGTATTTTACTATCAGGAACAGATCCGGAGCAGAAGCGCGAAGAGCTGCGCGCTTATTTTCACCGCACATTCACGCTCTACGAGCGGCTGTTCGAGACGCTGGTGGCGGAGGACGCCTATTACGAGCGGCCGGAGCCTTTGCGCCACCCGTTGATCTTTTACTACGGGCATACCGCTACGTTCTTTGTCAATAAGCTAATTTTGGCTAAGGCCATTCCGCAGCGGATTAATCCGCGGTTCGAAGCGATGTTCGCGATCGGGGTCGACGAGATGAGCTGGGATGACCTGAATGACGCGCACTATCAATGGCCCCGCGTCGAGGACGTCCGGGCCTATCGCAACCAGGTGCGTGAGCTGGTGGACGCAGTGATCTCTGAGCAGGACCTGTCGCTGCCGATTCACTGGGATACGTTTGTGCCATGGACGATCTGCATGGGGATCGAGCACGAGCGCATTCATCTTGAGACCAGCTCCGTGCTGATCCGGCAGTTGGACGTTCGCTGGGTGCAGCCGCACGCGGACTGGCCTATCTGCACGGACAGCGGAGAAGCTCCAGAGAACGTCATGCAGCCAGTTCCCGCCGGGACCGTCGATATCGGCAAACAGCGTTCGGATGGGCTCTATGGGTGGGATAATGAATATGGCACGCACCGGGCCGAAGTTGCGGAGTTCGCAGCCTCGAAGTACCTGATCAGCAATCAAGAATTCCGCGGCTTCATGGATGCTGGCGGCTACCAAACGCCAGAATGGTGGACCGAGGAAGGGCGCAATTGGCTCGCATTCAGCGGGCGCGAGTACCCGATTTTCTGGTTGAAGGATGGGGCAGGGAACTATCGCTTCCGGACCATGCTGCAGGAGATTGAGATGCCGTGGGATTGGCCGGCAGAGGTGAACTATCTCGAGGCCAAGGCGTTCTGTAAGTGGCGCGCCACCGTTACGGGGCACCTTGTGCGGTTGCCCACCGAAGATGAGTGGCACCGCTTGCACGACAGCTGTGGAATTCCGGATCAGCCGGATTGGCCAGAGACGGTCCCGTTCAATATCAACCTGGAGCATGGGGCCTCTTCGGTGCCCGTGAACCGCCATGAGCTGGGTGGTTTCTGTGACGTGATCGGCAATGTCTGGCAATGGACGGAGACGCCCATTCACGGGTTCGATGGATTCGAGGTGCATCCGCTCTATGATGATTTCTCGAGCCCCACCTTCGATAATCAGCATAACTTGATCAAGGGCGGGTCCTGGATCGCCACCGGAAATGAAGCGACACGTTTGGGCCGCTATGCGTTTCGGCGGCACTTTTTTCAGCACGTCGGCTTTCGTCTGGTCGAAGGAGAGGAGCTGCCGCCTTTAGCCGAATTGCCGAACGAGGACTATGAGACCGACGCCGCAGTTTCTCAGTACTGCGAATTCCACTACGGAGCCAGCTGCTTCGGCGTGCCAAATTTCCCGGAGGCGGTGGTTCAGCATGTGCTGGACCATCACATGGGCGGGACCGAGCGCGCGTTGGATCTTGGCTGTGCAGTTGGGCGGGGCACCTTTGAGCTGGCCCGGGTCTTTGAGCAAGCGACCGGCATCGATTTCTCGGCGCGATTCATTCGGCAGGCAATTTCTCTGCAAGAGCACGGCTTCGTCAGCTACGCAATCTGCGATGAAGGCAGTCTCACCAGTGCTCGTGAGTACACGCTCGAGGATCTTGGGCTGCTCGGACTCGAGACCAAAGTGACGTTCTGTCAAGGCGATGCGCACAACCTGCGACCGCAATTTAGCGACTACGACCTGATCACTGCGGTGAATCTGATCGACCGCTTGTACGAGCCACAAAAGTTTTTGGAAAGCCTGCACGAGCGGTTGCGCCCTGGCGGGACTTTGGCGATTACGTCTCCTTATACATGGCTGGAGGAATACACGGCTCCCGAGAACTGGCTGGGGGGCTTTACCCGGGACGGCGAGGCGGTCACGACGCTGGACGCCCTGCGCCAGATTCTAAGCCCGCGTTTTGAGCCGATCACAGATCCGATCGATGTGCCGTTTGTGATTCGCGAGACGGCGCGCAAGCACCAACACACGGTCAGCCACCTCACGCTATGGCGGCGCCGCGATGTCTGAAGATCGCTACAGTCGGCAGGTGCGCTTTTCCGGAATCGGGGAGAGCGGTCAGCAAAAGCTGGTGGAGGCGTCGGTGCTGCTGGTGGGCTGCGGTGGATTGGGTACCGTGCTGGCGGACATGCTGGGTCGGGCGGGGATCGGCAAGCTGCACATCATCGACCGCGACTATGTGGAGCTCAGTAACCTGCAACGACAGATGCTGTTTACGACGGCCGATGCCACCGAGCGGTTGCCCAAAGCCGCTGCAGCCCGCGACCGGCTGGCTCTGATCAACCCGGAGATCACCGTGGAAGCCACCATCGGTGAGTTTTCGGCAGCCTGCGCGGACGAGTTGGTGGCGGATGCGTCGCTGGTGATCGACGGTACGGACAATCTTGGGACGCGGTATTTGATCAACGACGCCTGCGTCGCGGCAGGCAAGCCGTGGATCTATGGGGCGGCCGTGGGCAGCTCCGGAATGGCCATGTCGATCACGCCAGGGGCTTCGCCTTGCTTTCGCTGCATTTTCCCTGAAGCGCCCCGAGCCGGAAGCGCCCAGACCTGTGATACTGCGGGCGTGCTCTCGCCCATCCTGCACCAGGTCGCTGCGCAACAGGCAACGCTGGCCTTTCAGCTGCTGACCGGTGACCACGGTCAGACCGGGCAGTTGTTTCAGTTTGATTGTTGGACCGGTCAGTTTGATCGGCTCGATCTGCGCACCGCGAAGAACCCAGAATGTGTGTGTTGCGGACTTCGCAACTTCGAGCATCTCGATGCAGTTGCGCGGGAGACCACGACTTCGTTGTGCGGGCGGAATGCCATTCAGATTGCGCCGGCGACACCGGATGCGGTGGATCTGGCGGCCCTAGCCGAGCGGTTGCGCCGTTCTGGAAGAGTGACCGAGAATCCATACTTGCTCAGCTTCGCAGGGGATGGCGTGTCCTTTACGGTGTTTCGCGATGGCCGCGCCGTAGTGCATGAAACCACCGATGCTGTCGTGGCGAGAGGTATTCGAGATCGCTACGTCTGACTGTCTGAAGGGGGCCAGCTCTCTTTGTGATTACAATTTCTTCACCGCAGAGCTCACAGAGAGCACAAAGAAAAGAGGAGATGTATTGTGGCCGTTGTTAGTCTGCGCGTGGATTCTAGCCTGCCGAGGGGCGGTGCGGTTTTTACTCGACTCGGTGTAACGTGCTCTGGCATCAAAAATGAGGCGGGGACGATGACACAGGAAAAAATCTGGCTGGCGATTCGAGCCGAGGCCAAGGACGAAGCGCAGCAAGAACCGCTCTTGGTGGGCTTTCTGCACGCGACAATCTTGAACCACACCACGCTGGCCAGCGCGCTGGCGTTCCATCTGGCAAACCAGCTTGAGGCGCCCACGATGCCGGCGGTTCTGCTGAGGGAAATCATCAGTGAGGCACTGGAGAACGATGAGACCGTGATGGATGCGGTGTGCCATGACATCGAAGCGGTCATGACCCGCGACCCAGCCTGCCCGGGCTATTCGATCCCGTTTCTGTTCTTCAAAGGATTTCATGCGCTGCAAGCGTACCGTGTTGGGCATTGGCTGTGGACGCATGGCCGAACAGTGCTGGCGCTGGCGCTGCAGAGCAAGGTCTCACAGAAGTTTGGCGTAGATATCCACCCGGGTGCCCGGATTGGGAAAGGCATCTTGTTCGATCACGCGACGGGAATTGTGATCGGTGAGACCGCTGTGCTTGGCAACAATGTCTCGATGCTGCACCAGGTGACGCTCGGCGGCACGGGCAAGATCTCGGGAGACCGTCACCCGAAGGTGGAAGACGGTGTCTTGATCGGTGCAGGGGCGACCATCATCGGCAACATCCGGATCGGCGAAGGAGCCAAGATTGGCGCCAGCAGTGTCGTGCTGGCTGATGTCCCCTGCCACACCACCGCAGTGGGCGTGCCCGCGCAAATTATCGGCCGGCCCACCTGCGACCAGCCAGCCTTGGAGATGAACCACGAGGTGCCGTGCGGCAAGCACGACATACACCTTGGGTCCCATATTTAAGACGGCCAAGCAGTGCTGCGATGTCCGCATTGCCTGTGGCTTCGCCGCGCTCGTCTTCTTCACCTACGCCTATAATTATCATGGCGCGACGTGGAACCAGAACTCGCGCTTTGATATGGTCTTTACCACGGTTGAGCCGAGTTCGGCTGAGCAGCCGCTATTCGCGATCGATCGCTTTCTGCCCGCGCCGGACTTGGGCCTGAATACCGGCGATTGGTCGTACTACCCGGGAACCTGCCGCCAGACCGAGAAAGGCTGGCTCGGTGAAGGCGGGCATTACTATTCGAACAAGGCCCCGGGCCCGGCGTTGCTGGGCATCATCGCCTACGGAATCCTGCATCCGCTAGAGAGAAGCCTCGGAATGCACCCGGATCAGCCGGGGGTGGCGCTGGCAAACGCCTACCTGATTCACCTCTGGGCCACAGTGTTGCCACTTACACTGGCCGCACTGGCGGCCTATCAGCTATTGTTGAACCTGACAAAGCAGGATCGAAAGCGAACCTTTCTCGGCATGCTGGCATTGTTCTGGGGGAGCCTGCTGTGGCCCTACGCGAGTCAGTTTTGGGGCCATGCGACCGCGGCGGCGTTCGTGATCATTGGCCTATGGGGCTTTATGAAGCCGCCCGGCTGGCTGCAGGCCCTATCCGGCTTGGCTATCGGCCTCGCTGTGCTCTGCGAATACTCGTGCGCGTTCTTCGTGATCGGCATGTGCGTGACGCGAGCCGTCCAGCGCGACTGGTGCAGCCTGGGGCTGCTGTTGGCAGGCGGGTTGATCCCGTTCTCCCTGTTTGCCTGGTATCACTGGATTTGCTTCGGAAACCCGCTGGCGGTGGCCAATCTCTACAACAACCCCGGGTTTCGCGATACAGGCGCTGTTGGTGGACTGTTCAGTACGGTCGATCCAGAGGCGATTGTGGGCCTGACGGTTTCGCCAGACAAGGGCTTGTTCCTGCTGATGCCGGTGCTGGGCATCGCGATCCCGGCGCTTTATCTGCGCGCTCGCGAACGGCTGGCCACTGCGTTGGAATGGCTGTGTGCCGGCACCATCGCAGCCTTCTTCATTATGAACATCTCCTTCAACGGCTGGCATGGCGGGATGTGCATCGGGCCTCGCTATCAGATCCCGGTATTACCCG
>DMTJ01000306.1 GCA_003477185.1 Lentisphaeria bacterium | reverse complement strand
CTCCGCAAAAGAGATGTAGCGGTGCAGCATTTCCTCCAGCGCGTCCACGTCCAATGGCTTGGCAAGATAGTCGGTCATGCCAGCTTCGAGACAGGCTTCGCGATCGCCCTTCATCGCTTTGGCCGTGAGGGCGATAATTGGGAGATCAGTCTGGCCGCCAGCCCGGATTCTTTTGGTGGCTTCCAGGCCGTCCATGACGGGCATCATGACATCCATCAGGACCATACAGATGTCTGGGTGGCTCTGGACGAGAGCGATTGATTTTTCCCCGTTCTCCGCTGCGTGGACGACCATGCCGCGCTCGCGCAGGAAGCTTGCCACGGCAAAGACATTGCGCATATCGTCATCGACAACAAGGACGACACAGCCTTTCAGGCGTGGATCGGCCTGGCCAAAGTCCTTGGACAGGCGTGGTACTTCTCGATTGTTTCTTTTCTGTTTCAGCGGGAGCATGTGCACGGTGGAACCGCCGGTCTCGGGTCTGATGCCGCGGAAATCTCGCGGCAGCAGGAGGGAAAACTTAGCGCCCTGCCCAACATCGCTCTCAAGCGTGATTTGACCGCCAAGCAGCATCGCTAGCTCAGTGGAAATGGAGAGGCCCAGGCCAGTGCCCCCGTGGCGGCGGCTGATGCTGCCATCTACTTGATGAAAGGCGGAGAAGATCATCTCATGCTGGTCTTTGGCGATGCCCATGCCGGTATCGATTATGTTAAAGGCCAAATCATAGCCGGAGCCAACTGGTGCTGACTGTACGGAGACTGCTACGGATCCGTCGTCGGTAAACTTTATGGCGTTGGCAATGAGGTTCTTGAGGATCTGGTGCAGGCGCTGTGGATCGGTGACGAGCGCGGAAGGGATGGTGGAGTCCAGCCTAATGAGCAGGTCCAGGCCCTTCTTCTCTGCCTGGGGCGCGAATGTGTCGGTGAGTTCGTCCAACACGTCCGCGAGGGTGATCTCCTCGGGGCGAATCTCCATGCGGCCAGCTTCTACCTTGGAGAGGTCGAGGATTTCGCTAATGAGCGACAGCAGGTCACTTCCGGACTTGTGGATGACTTCGGCTGCACGGATTTGGTCATCGCTAAGGTTCTGGTCTTTGTTGGTGCTGAGCATCTTGGAGAGCAGCAGGATGCTGTTCAGCGGAGTGCGCAATTCATGGGAGACGTTGGCGAGAAACTCTGTCTTATAGCGATTGGCTTGCGCGAGTTGCTCTGCTTTCTCTTCGAGGTCTTTGGTCGCTTTCTCGAGGGTGAGTGTGCGCTTCTCTAGCTCGATATTGGTGGTCTGGAGTTCTGCGGTGCGCTCTTCGACGCGGCGTTCAAGATCGTCATGCGCGGCGCGCAGTTGATGCTCTGCTTGAATGCGCGCGGTGATGTCGGTGTAGACGCAGATGAGTCCAGTGATGTTCTCTTCTTCATCTTCGATGGCGGCTGCTCTGACGGCGACAGGCACCAGGGTGCCATCAGCAGCTGCGATCTCGAGCTCGCCTTCCCACTCACCGCCTTCCTCGGTGATGGCTTGGACGATCTCGGCACGCAGGTCATTTTCATCAAAAATGGCACCAAGTCCCCCCAATATGTTGAGTTCTTCCGCTTCGAACCCAAAGAGGTGGAAGAAGGCCGGGTTCTGATAGACGATCATGCCGTCTGCATCCATGATGTTGATGGCGTTGTTGGCGCTGGCCAACGCTTTGCTGCGACGCAGCAGGTCCATCTCCAACTCCATGCGTTTCGAGATATCGCGCACGAAGAAGCAGAAGAAGAACACGCCGTCGATGAGCAGGGAGTTTACGGTGATTTCTGCGGGAAACTCCCGGTCTGCACCGGCGCAGAACCCTTCGATGACGAGAAACTTGTCTGACTCGAGGGCGTCTATGATGCCGCTGATGAGAGCGAGATCTGCGCCCATGATCAGTTCGATAATGCCTTGCCCGTTCAGGCCCCCGGCGACGGTGCCGAAAATCTCCTCGGCGCGCGAATTTGCCTGGATGATGCGCCCGTCCATGGAGGTGACGACTAGCCCATCGTAGATGTTCTCGATGAGCTGCTGGAAGAGAGGGTCTTGCTGGAGGCGCTTCCTGCGCTGGGAGGCTTGCTCGTCTTGAGAGTCTTCTGCAGGGCCCACCGAACGCCCGGCAGTCTTTCTAGCCGCGTGGGGGACCTTGATGACGGTGGTGTTGGTGTTTGTGTGCTTGGCCATAATTAATCCACAGAACGAACGGTATTAGGCCAACGTACGGGGCAGGAGACGCGCTGTCAAGTGGCAGGCAGGTCCAGAGTCCATCTTCCAAGATTTCCCTGCCGGAACTCGCGCAGGAGCTGTTGCGATGCGCGTCGCAAATCTGGTTCTCCACCGAGCGAAACGTAGCCTCGTCTGGTAGCGAAGGCTGCTAAGTAGTCCGCGTTGACCTCAGCAGTGGGGACCTTTAACGGAGCGAGGACCTGCTGGCGTGAGCGCGCGGCCACTAGGTGCAGAAGATAGGTCGCCAGCAGTGGCTCACCGATGTGCTCTTCTTTGAGCGCGGCGATGAGTCCGAGGCGCAGGCCGGTCTCGGCATCTTTGATCCTGGGCATCATGATTCCCGGGGTATCAAGCAGCTCGAGCTCGTCGTTCAGGGCTACCCATTGCTGGCTGCGGGTCACTCCGGGGCGGGGGCCGGTCTCTGCTTTTTTGGCCCCTGCGAGTCGGTTTATGAGGGTGGATTTGCCGACATTGGGGACGCCCACTACGATGGCGCGGAGGCGGCGCTTGACTTTGATTCGCTCGCGAGCTCCACTGTGGTCAATGGCCACCTGGATTTTGTGCAGCAGGTTTGAGTCCTGCATGCTGACGGCGATTGCAGATCCGGCGCCGCGAAAGGTGCGAACCCAGGTGGATGTTACGGGGGCCTCAGCCAGGTCTTTCTTGAAGCAGTATGACGCGCTGTCGCTTGCCGGTTAGCTGGCCTAGGACGGCGTTCTCGCTGGATACTGGAGCTCGTGCATCGCGCAATTCGAGCACGACATCGACCAGTGCGAGGCGTTCGTCGATCTGGCGCTCGGCCTTGCGCATGTGTCCTGGATACCAGGACTGCATGGGAATTCGGTCAAAGTCCATGTGTGTCCGGCAGTTTGCGGAACCAGGACGCGCAGCTTGGTAGCAGCTGTTCATCGGGCAAAATCAGCGGGCGTTCGCCGAGGTACTGGCGGATCCAGAGGGAAAGCTCGTGGATGGCACAGTGATCCCAATGGTCTCGCGTGCCGCGCCGTTCGAGATGGTTGGCGTGCTCGCAAAAGCCTGATTTGAGGCCAACGATGCAGACGGCCATGCCATCGGTCAGACAGGGATTGAGCTGCCTCAGTAAGGTCTTGGCGCGGGTGACAACGGCCTTGGACGTGAAGCAGGCTTGCTCGTCGGTGGAGCGTCGCTGGGATCTGGTCCAAGGATAGGCCGAGAAGTCGATGGTCACTCCCTCGGCACCCGCGCACGTTCTGGCGAAGGTCTGGCGATCGAGTTTGCCATTCTCCAGCAGCGGGATCTGAGGGAAGTCGGGGCGCTGCACGCTGCTGGAGGGGAGTTGCCCCCAGCTCAGATAGGATGAATAACGCCAAGTCGGGCGTTCTGGGACTAGCAGGTCTGGTTCTTTCAGGGCCTGGCAGAGCCGTCGTTCTACG
>DMTJ01000282.1 GCA_003477185.1 Lentisphaeria bacterium | reverse complement strand
CAGTGCCAGCAGAATATCCTTGGTAGTCATCACGCCAAGGTCCCCATGCAGAGCCTCGACGGGGTAGAGAAAGGCAGAAGCAGAGCCGGTGCTCGCCAGCGTGGCCGAGAGCTTGCGCCCGATATGAGCGCTCTTTCCAATACCGGCCAGAACCAGCTTGCCCCCACCATTCAGGCATTCCAGGCACGCCTGCACTAACTCTTCGAATGGTTGCCCCAGGTTGTCACGGATTGACGTGACGGCCTCCAGCTCGATATCTAATACATCGCGAGCACGCGAGAGTACGTTAACGTTCGACACTTTGGTCCTCCTCCATCGCCTTCCATTGCGGGCCTTCAGCAGATTTCACCAGCACCTCGATTCGCTTCTCCGTTTCGTCTAGACGCTTCCCGCAGTAGATGGCTAGCTTGTTGCCCTCTTCAAATCTTGTCAGGCTTTCCTCAAGTGGCAGCTGTCCGCTCTCCATCTCACGCACGATTGCATCCAAGCGCGCCATGGCTTCCTCGAACTTCAGACTATCCGGTTTTTCTTCTGGCTGACTCATTCACGGCCTCATTTGCAAACTCTGAAGACATGTACCTTACGGTCCTGCGCGGAGAACAGAATCAGAGTTAGCGTCGACGATGCTGCTCCCAGAATGCGAGGTTCGCCCCGAGTCGCGCATACAGACTGAACCGGTCGGTCGCCCACTCATGTGCCCGCGTGCCCATTTCATCGCAGAGTTGCGGACTCCGCAACGCATGGCAGATGAGCCGCGCCAGCGTTGCGGAGTCCGCAACTGGCACTAGCCACCCGTTCTGGCCATCCGGCCCGATCACCTCTGGGCCAGGGCCAGCATCGGTGCCAATCACTGGCCTGCCGCACGCCTGTGCCTCGGCCAGAACAATGCCCTGTGTTTCCATGTGGCTGGGAAACACGCACACCTGTGCCCCAGCCATCAACTCAGCCACACGCTCACGCGGCTGGGGGCCCAGGATTTGCACGCCCTCCCCTGCCAGTGCCTCGACACGACGCCTCGCCTCTGCATCGGGTGCAGCGCCCACGATCAGCAGTTGCGCGGCTGAGAACTCCGCACGCACGCTCGGGAAGACATTCAGAAGATCGAAGATGCCCTTCTTCTCGACCAGCGAGCCGACAAAGACAATTCGGCCGGGCTGAACCGATTCCGGTTTGGGCCGAAAGCAGCGGGTATCGATCGCGTTCGGCAGTACGTCGATCGTACGCCGCCCGAGTCGCATGGCCTCCCGGGTTGTCCGGGCGGCAAAATGGCTGACGGCACACAGCCCGGCTGCCCGGCGAATCCCGTACTGTTCTAGAAACAGGCGCCGCCAGCGGCGCCTCTGCCGCACGGTCGCGCACGAAAAGTGGTGCCCGCCGTTCATCCGCACCACAGTGCCCGGGCCACCGGGCAGGCAGTGCGCCTCGCATTCCGGGCTCTCGACCAGGTCCACCTCGCCTGCCGCAAGCGCTTGGCGAAGTGTCGCCTGCAGCCGTCTCATATCTGGCCAAGGCTGTTCGCAGCGCATCAAGTGCACGCGTACGCCCCGATCGAACTCTTGGCCCTCGCGGTCGCCACAAACGTAGACTGTGGCATCATGGTGGGGAGTGGCTGCTAGGGCCCGCGCGAGGGTTTGTGTGGCAGTCCCAATTCCGCCGTATCGGCGCGCTACGGTGGGATACTCAGCGCATAAAAAGCCGACGCGCATTCAGTCGGGCTTAATACTGGTCGCGACGCTGTGCGGGAGCGGGGCAGGAAGCCGGATCGTCTGCAGGTCCGTTTGGCCCAGTTCCCGCAGGGTCTTCTCGAATCCCTTATACTCTAGGGCGCGCCCGCTATCGGCGGTCACCAGCATGTGCAGACTGAACAGCTCCGGGAGCACGGGCCCGGGCTCTGGCAAACCCGTGAACAAGTCACTTACTGCTAGCATTCCGCCTGGTGCCAAGCAGCAGAGGGCTCGCTCTAGAAAGGAACCAGTCTGACTGCCCTCGGTACGGTGGATCACGCCCGAAATCAGGATTGCGTCGTAGGGCGTGTCGGTGGCAGCTAACTCTTCGAGCACACCGGGTGCATCGGCAAAAATGTCTCCAGGACGAAGCGTGACGCGATCCATTCCGGGAGATTGGCCATGGAGACCGGCGGCGACCTCAAGAATCGGGCCGAGGTCTACCACTGTGATTTCTAAGCTCGGGTGATAGGCAGCCAGCATCTGCGCATAGGTCGCGGGCCCCCCCCCGAGATCTAAGAGCCGACGGCGATCCGCGAAGGGCAGCATCGGCGTCAGCACCTGGGCTACGCCAAGGGCTCGCTGGTGCATGGCTAGGACGAAGTTACGAGTGTCCTCGTAGTCCCGGCCCAGAAACTGATCGTGGGGTTGCGGTGGCTGTGCCTGCCGGACGGCGTCTGCCAGCTGCCCCCAGGCGCCGTAGGTCTTCGCATTGAACAAGATGGTCTGGCCGAGGTAGGCAGGACCACCGGAGACCAAATAGGCCAGAGCCGAAGGACTGTTCTGCCAGCGACCGTCCGTCGGCTCGCACAGCTCTAGCGCCTGCAGGGCTTCAAGCAAAAGGCTCAGGGAGCGACTCGGAAGCTTCAGGCCGGCAGCCAGTTCCGCCTCGGTCGCACCGTCCACGCCGATCGTATCGAAAATTTCTAGTTCAATCCCCGCGAACAGCGCACAGGATCGCCAATAGCCAGTAGACAGGTCAAACAGGCTCGCAGGAGATGGAGGCAGTATCATCGTAGTCGGTATTCTTTCAGTTCGGTTTCAAAGGATTCGAATGAGACATAACGCTTGGCCGGCTCAGACTGAATCGCTCGCATGACGATCCGTGCCAGATCGGGATGCAGGTCCAAATTGTCAAAAACCATGTCCTCGCGACCGCTGGCGAGATAGCGCTCTGCAGTTTCCTGCACCTCACCAGACTCGAAAAAGGTCTGCCCTGTCAATGAATAGTACATCAGCATGCCCAGGCTGTAGATTTCGCTCCAGACGCTCTCGCCAGCCCCGGTCAAGCGCTCTGGCGGCATAAAGTGCGGCGCCCCGTTTACCATCGGATTATCCGTCTCGAACATCGCCTCGACCACGTCCATGCACAGCCCAAAATCGATCACGATCGGACGATTTGGCGGGGTGATCATGATATTCTCAGGCTTAAGATCGCGAAATAAAAATCCCTTCTGGTAGATGTTCCGCTCGACCTCGATCAGCGTGAGCATCATTGGGATCAGCTCTTCCTCACTCATGCGCCCATAGCGAAAAACGCGGTCATCCCAGCGCTGGCCGCTGATGAACTCGCTCACGAAATAGTGCACGCCTTCGTGCTGATTGAGCTCCACAGAAGTCATGATGTTCGGATTATCTCTGAACAATGCAGCGACTTTCGCTTCGTTGTCCAATGCGGCGATCAGCGACTCATCACCAGCACACTCCGGCGGGACAATCTTGACCGCGAATTCTTTAAATGGTACGGATTGAGTAGTGGCCTTGAAGACCAGCCCCATGCCCCCGCCACCGATCATTTTATAAAGAACGTAATCTCCAAGCTCGTAGGGAACCATGACATTCTTGCCACACTTGCTGCAAGGCAGCACACATAACGGAGCATACCCCCGAACATTGAGACGCTCTCCGCAACTCTCACACGGGACCTTGCCCTGCAGGAATGAGGAAATCAGCGGAGGCGCTTCGGAACTGCCGGGTTTGGACTGGGATTCGTGAAACCGGAAGAACGGCATGAGACCTCAAAGATTCAACTGCAACATGGAGGTGGGCGACAGATGTACAGTAGGCAGGAATGCGAGAAACGCATCCCTGTTCGTGCGCACAGCGGTAGAACGCAATGTGTGCAGCCAGTGTGGGAAGTCAAGTAGCGCCAGCACGCAATCAGCTAAGGGCAAA
>DMTJ01000073.1 GCA_003477185.1 Lentisphaeria bacterium | reverse complement strand
CCACGCGAGTCCCGGTCGCCAAGCCAGCGCGAGCCACTACGAACAGGCAGACGCAAGTCACGCCTACCACCAAGCCGTAGCTCATCATGCCAGGTCCTGCAGAGCCGCGGCCAGCGCCCGAGGCTCGAAACCAAGCGCTCCTGCCAACTCACTCGACAGCGAGACATCCTGCGGCCGAGGTGCAGCCATCGTCAAATCGACCTGGTGGATCGGCTCCAATGCGGAGTCCGCAACTCCTGCCGCCCGGCAGATTGCCTGGCCAAATTCATAGCGCGACACCCGCTCAGCCCCACCGAGATGCAGTAGTCCCGCGTGGCCACTTTCGAGCGCAATGCGCACCCCATCCGCGGCATCTGTGCCAGATAGTGGCGTACGAAACTCGTCCACAAAAAGGCGCTGCGGTTGTCCCGCTCCCAACGCCGCGAGGAACGAGGCCGCGTAATTCTCTGTCCCCTCCCCTACCGGCCCAAACAGCAACGGCAATCTGGCGATCACAGCCGCTGGCCACCGTGCCCGCACCAGCTCTTCCGCCAGCGCCTTCTGCTCGCCGTACGCACTCAGCGGATTCACACTGTCCGCCTCCGAATACGGCGCCTCGCGACCGTCAAAGACCAGATCCGTCGAGGTAAATACAAACGGAAGATGGCGATCTGCGCAAAGTCCGGCGAGATCCCCCGTCGCCTGTGTGTTCACCCGCGCCGCCGCAAGCGGCTGCTTCTGGCACAGATTAGCATCGCGAATCGCAGCCAGATGCACCACGCAGTCTGGCCGGTGCTCGGCCAGCACCGCCTTCACCTCACCATAGTCGGTGATATCACACGGCAGCAGCCCCGGCCGACTCAGCGTACGCCGCGAACAAAGCGGAATGATCGTGTACGCATCGGCCCATGCCGCGCGGCACGCAGATCCCAAAAAACCCGAAGCCCCCGTCAACAGCAAACGCTGCGCCATCTCCTTACTCCCGTTCATTCCCGTATCCATGCTCAAGTGATTGGCGTGAACCCGCAACCTGCTATGGTTTGCCCTTACCGCTCCCATGTACAGTAGGCTATGATGCGAACCATTCCCATCCCGATTTACAATCGCGCGTACGATATCGTCATTCAGGACACGTTTTTTGCGGAGTCCGCATGCCCTGCACTCGGCCCCCATGTCAGCGGACGAGCGTGCTTCATTGTCTCCGATAGTACCGTTGCACCGCTCTATGCGGAGTCCGCAACCCGCATGCTCCAAGCAGCTGGCGCCGACTCCGTCACACAGACTATTTTTCCAGCTGGCGAAGAATCAAAGACCCACTCCACCCTCTGTGGCCTGTATAGCGCCGCGGTCGAGGCAGGACTAGACCGTAAGTCAGTCGTGATCGCGCTCGGCGGCGGCGTCGTCGGCGATACTGCTGGCTTTCTGGCAGCCAGCTACATGCGCGGCATCGACTACATCCAGATGTCGACCTCCCTGGTCGCGCATGTGGATAGCAGCATCGGTGGCAAGACCGCAGTCGATTTGCCCGAGGGCAAGAATCTCATCGGCGCCTTTCATCAGCCCAAGCTGGTGATGATCGACCCGCTGACTCTGCGCACCTTGGACGATCGCCAGCTGCGCTGCGGCCTGGCCGAAGTCGTGAAGTACGGCGTAATTTTGGACGCTGCGCTGTTCGCAAAGCTCGAGACCATCGTGCCACAGTTGCTCGCTCGCGACGCCGAAACCTGTATGGCGGTGATTCAGCGTTGCTGCGAGTTGAAGGCGGATGTGGTGCTGGAAGATGAGTTCGACAATGGACTGCGAGCGATCCTGAACTACGGCCACACCTTCGGCCACGCGCTGGAGAAAATCACCGGCTACCGCCTCTACACCCATGGCGAAGCGATCGCAATTGGCATGGCCATGGCGGCCGACCTCGCTATTCTGGTCGACGCCACAGAGGCGCGTCGCGAACTCCGCACCCGCCAGGATGCGCTGTTCGCAGCTCTCGGGCTCCCTACTCGCTGCAAACGCAGCGACGGTGCCCCGGAGCAAATTCTGGCGGCTATGCAGCAGGATAAGAAGTATGAGCAAGGCAAGAATCGCCTGATCGTCCCCGACGGCATCGGTACGGTTCACATGCAACCAGATGTGCCCAGCGCCCCCATCCTCGAAGCCATTCGGAACCGTTGTGACTGAACAGGAAGCCTACGTCACGCTTAACATGCTGCCCAAGGTTGGGCCTGTCACCGTCCGGCACTTGTTGGAGCACTTTGGCAACCCGCAACGCATTCTGATCTCGTCACTCGCCGAGCTCAAGCGCGTCCCCGGAGTGCGCGCCCCGGCCGCTGCCTCCATCGCCAACTGGCAGCGCCAGGTCGATCCGGTCGCCGAGATTCGGGCTGCTGAACAGTCTGGGGTCACAATCATCACGGCGGCAGACGATGACTATCCGCCAATGCTAACTGACCTCTACGATCCACCGCTGTGTCTCTACCTGAGCGGAGATCGTAAGGCGCTGGAGATGTGCAACAAGTTATCGATCGCCTTTGTCGGCTCGCGCCATGTGACACACTATGGCGTAACAGTCACGGACAGGCTCGCCAGCGCGGCCGCAGCGGCTGGTTGGTGTGTGGTC
>DMTJ01000074.1 GCA_003477185.1 Lentisphaeria bacterium | reverse complement strand
TGCTTGTTGAAGAAGTAGCGGGACACATCCAGCATCATGCCCCGCCACTGGAAGCTTGGCTCATCCTCGATGTGTAAGCACGGGATTGCGGCGGGGCCCTCACCCGCGGGTGGCAGCAATTGGCGTAGGGTTTGCCAGCCATAGAATGCGCCTGCGGGCGTGGCGGCGCGAATGGTGACGCCGACCGATGCCACGTCGAGCACGTACCCTTCTGAGGCAAGGTCCGAGGTCTCTTCGATGGCCAACGTGATCCCAACCGCCTGTTGCGGCAGGCCGGCGCGAACCGTCTCGACGGATTCCGCGGTCAGCGTAAACGCACCCCGCGCCATCTCAATCGTCCGGGGTTCCGGCACCAATCCCAACATCACAGTCTGCTCGGTTGCCCCAACATTCATCAGCCAGAATCCCAGCAAAATAATCGCCCTCATTTATCACCTTGCTCATTTCGGGTAATTCCTCGCGAAGTTACTCACTGAGCGACAGTGCGAGCGCATGGAGGTCGCTTCCAGCTTGTCCGGCGAGGCCTTCGAATCGATGACAATCTCAATAATCAGGCTATCCATGCCCTTCAACACAAGCGCCGCCATGTGCGGCCGGTAATCCATCTTCTTTGCCACTTCACGAATCCGCTGCGCGTTCGCCTCACTTACCACCACCTTATCCGAGCCACTTCCAAGCAGTACCTTGGCTACTTAAAAGCGCGAGACGCCGACTCCACGTGCAATGTCTTCCAACCCACAGCATAATTCATCAGTGCGTGAATGCCAATCTCGACCTCCCGCCGCTCAGCGCTAGCGGCGCGCAGTTGGGGGACTTGAACCACGCACGCGTGCGGCTACGCTCTGGCCAGAAACAGCCCCAATGCAATCAAGGCAGACAAAGCGTCATGAACCGGTTTACCTTCACGCCAGCCCTTCTCGCCGCCATCAGCATCGTTCTTGCCTCACAGATCGCTGCAGCGGATTCAACTGAACAGTGGACGATTGACAGCCAAGCCGATTGGCAGGCCAGCCTTGCCGCACAGGAAAATCTGAAAATCGGCGATGGCCTAGCCTCGCCGACTGCGAAAACCGCGACACTCTCGAGCATCGTCAAGCGCTTTGATCAGAAGACCTCGGCTACGTCCATCACAGTGCAGCAGTCACCCGTTTGGCAAAACTGGGAGTCCGTCGGCAATATTGGCACCGAGAGCATGGCAGACGCGCCAGTGCTGCTCAGCCTGGGACCAGACAACTACTGGATGTTTGCCCGCTACAACGCAGGGCCCGCCAAGAAAGCCAAGAAGGGTAAGCCCAAGCCCAAATCCAAGGCTGAGCCGGCATTCACTGCCACTGTCGCGACGCTGGAGGGCTTCGATATCCCACTCGAAACCACAAGGCTTCCCAACCAGTTCAACGCGCCCGGCGGGCTCAAGAAAAGCCAAGGCGGGTACCACGCCTGGCAGAGTCGCGATATGGTCAACTGGGTGCATCACGGGCCGGTCACGGAGAGGTTTTCAAGATGGATGACCACTGCCGAGTACGTCGACGGAAAAGCCTACTTCTACTACGATTTCCCCAACGACCAGGATCCGCATGTCTACGTGGACGATAATCTGACTGACGGCATCCCCGGCCAGAACATGGGCCTGGCCTTCAAGGACCCTTCACATGGCTCGGACTGCGCCTTCATCCGCGATCTCGACGGGAAGTTTCACGTCATCTATGAAGACTGGAGCCCGATTAAGGCCAGCACCCACGCTTGGGATTCACCCTTAGCCGGGCATGCGATCAGCGATGACGGCCTCAAAAATTTCAAGATCCTCGCACCGGCTGTCGACGAGCGAACCACGCCAACCGGAAAAATCGGCACCTACAAACACCCACATTGGGTCAAGGAAGACCCAAAGAACTTCAAGACCAGCGTCGCCGAATACGAGATTCACGAGCCGGAGCAAGAAGCTTTTGGCGACTGGGCCTCGATCAGCATTGGTGGTCAGTACTACCTCTTCGCAGACTACGATTCGGCCGAACATGGCAAACCGATGAGCGTCGCCTGGTTTACCTCATCCAGCCTGGACAAGCAGTTCACATTCTGCGGCAGCATTGGCAGAGGCCATCCCGATCCCGACATTTGTTTCGCCGAGGGACGGTTCTATCTGGCAACTCAGCAGAGCCACGACTTTGTCAGCCCCGGGCCGTGGGTAGAGACCGTCGAAGCCCGCGTCGGTGTCGATACCGATGGCGACAGCAAGATCGACCAGTGGACCGACTGGCAAACGACAACCGAGAGCTACGACTATACGCCAGGCTTCGCCAAGCAGGTCACGAAAACGGCGGCATCCCTGGACCTGTCCAGCTTACCAGCAGGCTTCGGCTTCCAATTTGAGCTGAAACTGACGGATACCACCGAGAACAAATCCAAGCCAATTCTGGACAACGTGGTCTTGTCCTTTACCCGCTAGCAGGAATTCCGTTTCCGTGCTCTTCCGTGGTTAATTCGGACGGCCACGCTTTAGAAATTAGCTTGCGGCCAACTGGCCCTGCAAGTCCCACCAATATCTGGACCGGTGGTGACTTGGAAAGATTGGTACACCCGGCGCGATTCGAACGCGCGACCTTCTGCTTCGGAGGCAGACACTCTATCCAGCTGAGCTACGGGTGCACTCAAGGCCTTAAACATAAGGCTGGGCGTGAACCACGCAAGAGTCACACCGCAGCAGATCTTTCAGAGTCAGCGACCACATACACGATCTGCTCAGACGCCGGCGATCCGGACCCCGAATCCTTTGAGCGTCTCGCGCGAGACCAAATTGTGATTGTAAAGATTCTGCATGGCGCGTTCCATGGTGACCATCCCATCCTTGGCGCAGGTCTCGATGGTCGACAGCAGCTGATGCGTACGGCCGTCGCGAATCATGCTGCGAACCGCGGCATTGCCCAACATGATTTCGAAAGCCGCCACGCGCCCTGCCCCGTCAATCGTCGGCAGCAGACGTTGCGCCACCACACCCTGCAGACAGTTGGCCAGCTGCGACTTAATTTGCGGCTGCTGATGCGCCGGAAATGAGTCGACGATACGATCGATCGTGTTTGGACAGTCGTTCGTATGCAGCGTCGCCAACACCAGATGGCCCGTCTCGGCAGCGGTCAAAGCGGCCGAGATGGTCTCATGATCACGCATCTCGCCGATCAGAATCACGTCAGGATCCTGACGCAGTACGTACTTAAGTGCCTGCGTGAAGCCGAGCGTATCACTCAGAATCTCGCGCTGCTCCACCACGGCTTGGTGGTTCATATGCACAAACTCGATCGGATCCTCGATCGTAATGATGTGGCATGACCGGCTCTGGTTGATCTGGTCGATCAAACAGGCCAGCGTCGTCGACTTACCGTGACCGGTCGGGCCAGTCACCAACACCAACCCACTGCTCCGATTCGCCAAGTCGATCACGGCCGGAGGAAGCCCAAGATCCGCCGCCTGTGGAATGACCTCATTGATCACCCGAATCGCCGTTCCGACCGATCCTTTCTGATAAAACCCGTTCACTCGAAAACGGTGGTCCTTCTCGCCTAGCGATACGCTCATGCCTAGATCGATCTCGCGCTGCGTCTCGAACTTCACCCGCTGACTGGGGCTGAGAATACTGAACAGCAACCGTTGCGTATCCACACCGGTGAGCTCAGGCAGCTTCAGGTCGCAAAGCGCGCCGTGAATCCGGAGTTTGGGCGGAGAATGCGTCGTGATCAACAGATCGCTTGCCGCATGTCGGATCGCGGCCTTCAGCAAGGCCTTCATGCTAAGTGCCTCAGCCTGCGCTCCTTCTTGCACACGTAGCGAGTCCGCTCCTGTTTCCATGCCCTGTGCGGCCAGCGTAAACTCGTCGCGATTGGTCGCCGCACCAGCCCCGACCTCGAGGCTGATACGCCCTTGGCTATACAGCTCCAGCAGCGACTGGGTATAGGTCTGCATGCCTTCAGCGCCCGTCTTCATCGCTTCCGACAGTCCTTCAAAAAAACGTGCGGAGATATGCTGACGCACCAGCGCCGTGCCCACCAGAATCTCCATCGCCGGCACCATGCCCTTACCGGCGGCTACTGGCACCAGGCGCTGGGACACCACGCCCCGTAACGACAGTGCCAGATCCCCGGCTACCTGGCTACGCAGATGATCCGGAAACAAGTTCACCAGCCGCTCCATCGTCTGCACCGCATCGGTCGTATGCATGGTCGTAATCACCAAGTGCCCCGTCATCGCTGCAGACAACACAACCTGCAACGACTCCACATCGCGCAACTCACCGACAAAAATCACGTCCGGGCTCTGGCGCACCACGTGCTTGAGTGAGGAGGCAAAATCCATCGTATCGTTGCCGATCTCGCGCTGGGTCACCACGCACTGCTCATCCCGATGCACAAACTCGATCGGGTCCTCGATCGTCACGATATGCTTGGAGCGGGTCTTGTTGATATGGTGCAGCATCGCCGCCATCGTGGTCGACTTCCCGCTGCCGGTCGCCCCGGAGATTATGATCAATCCGCGCTCGCTGTCTGCCAGGCTCTCGATCGCCTTGGGCAGGCTGTACTCGGAGAACTCAATATTGCCCAGCGGAACCCGCCGAGCCACCACGCCCATTTTGCCCTTCTGAAAATAGACATTCAGGCGAAATCGCTCCACGGCCGTCAGGGAAAGACCCACATCCATGTCTCGCGCGGTCCGGATCCGGTCCAGCGTCCCAGCGGGAAAGTGCTCGGCAAAAAACGCCTCCAGCTCCTCCTCGGTCGTCGCCACGTGCTCAGTATCCTTCAGTTCGCCGTAGATCCGCATCACAGGCTCTTTGCCCACATTCACGAACAGGTCCGAGGCGTTTGCATCAGCCATCGAGGTCAATAGATCGATAATTTGCATAAAGTTTCCTTACATCGAAGCGCGCCGCAAAGACGCTAATCGGGTTTGCGCTGCTTGCTGCGCACTAATATCCGGTGCCCGTTCCACCCCACGCTGCAGCCATACCAGCGCGTCTTCCCGGTCCCCGATAGACAGTAAATAGTCTACCAAAATGTTCAACAGCTCACAGTGTGCATCGGTCCACGTGCGTTGAGTCAGAATCGGAATGGCAACCTCCGCAGCCCGATGCGGTTGATGCAGGCGATCCAGTAACAACTCGCTCAACAACCTCGCACCATACGGATCGCCGGAGTCTGCAACTTCCTCCTCCAACCGTTCTGTGGCCGAGCGGTACTGGCCAGCCTGGATCATCGTGCGGATCTCCGAGTAGTCCCGCTGTAATCGCATCGTGCTATCATCGAAAAACAGGCTAACATTGCCCGATAGCCAGCTAGAGATATAGCCGACCGAGCAGGCGAAGCCGATCAGCAAAAAAAACAAGGACAGGAGCAGAGCATTGAGTGGCTCCCCCCCTCGCCCGAAACTCATGACATAGTACCATGCACAAGTAAAGGCGACCACACCAAGAGAGATCTGGCATGTGTGACGAATCACCTGAAGTGGCTCTCGGCTCATGGGGCCAACCTGCAATCGAGGGAAGTAAATTTTGGTAGAAGCGCAATCGCACATCCACTCGGGGAGGGATGCCTCCAAAAATACGTCGTTCCTCTGCGTTGTCTATTGATGTGCATCAGAATCCCACCGCCTCAGCGGTTTGCGAACTGCGCAACCCGCAGCGCTTCGGCAACCTTCACAGCCACACGCTCATAGCCAGCATCATTGGGATGGATCCCGTCCGACATCAGCTCGGAATTGCCGAAAACACCGTTCAGGATCTCCGAGACGTACAACACGCCCGAAGCCTCGCACAGCTTTCCGTAGTGTTTATCACGCGTCATGTTCAATGGGCCAGTCACCCCGGTAAACACTACCACCGCTCCCGTCTCCTGTAGCCCAGCAAAAATCTTGCGCAGGTTCTCCACCGTCGTATCCCAGTGCACGCGCTGGAGAATGTCATTGCCACCCAGCGTCACGATGATGATCCCATAGTCGGAGTTTGCGAACTCCGCAAGCCTGCGGACGCCGTCTGCCGTCGTGTCACCACGCTGCCCTAAGTTGACGACAGGCAAGCCCAGCATGCCCCCCAGCTGCGCCGGGTACGTCGTCTTGGCGCTCGAGGCACCCACGCCCTCCACCAGGCTATCGCCAAAACAGGCAATCGAGGCATTGCGAGGCGGGGCATTT
>DMTJ01000171.1 GCA_003477185.1 Lentisphaeria bacterium | reverse complement strand
TGCGGATCCACCATCGCAGTCAACACGTACTCGCCGACCCCCAAATTGGTGTGCAGCACGTGCTGGCCAGCCAGCGGCACAGGCTCTTCATAGGACCAAACCACGTTCCCGGACGCATCCGTAATCACCAGCGAAAGCGGCGCTTCATCCGGCCAGGCGTCGGTCAAATTCCGCACATCTACCACGATCTCGACAAAGTCGAAGCCGATCACGTCCGTAAAAAGCTTTGGAGTCTCGAGTGGAAGCACCTGCGCGCCACTCACGGAAACCGCCGTCAGGTCAGGTCGCGGATCTAAGGTCTCTTGGCCGAAACTCAGCCAACTGCAGGCCATCAAGGCAGCAAGGCAAACCAGAACCCTTCGCTGCCACATCATTAATGCATTCATACTTTCGACCTTAAAACGGTGCGCTTGCGTGGGCGGCAATATAACACCACTGTTCTCAGGTAAAATACGTTCCTTCACTAAGAATCTTACAGCTGGCCCAGATTCCCGGGCGCCCGCATCAAGCACTGGGAGCGCTGGCGGCCCGCCAGCCCACATCCCCTCGCCCCCAAAGCTGGCCAGACGCCTACAATAACGGCGATGCATATCGCATGTCCCTAAGCTGCATCAACGGCCTGCTATTCTCCAGGCTCCACTGACACCTTGACCTTCTTGCCTTCGCGATCGAAGCGAATCTGCGCGGCGGCATCAAACTCGGGGCGATGCAGCTCTAGGCCCAGCCCACTGGGAATCGCCTCCAGATCGTCGAAGTTTGCCAGGTTCTTGAAGGTCAGCCTAACCCGCTAGTTGTCGATCATGTTAAGGTCGGGAGACACCTGCTAGACCGTACCAGAGCCGAGCCGGATCAGGCCCTGATGGCTACCGGCGATCCGCGCCACGTCGGCGATGGCGAGATTTTTGATGCCTACGAATATGTCGGTCATGACCGCGCAAAGCACTCGTGGCGCGCCTGTAGAACGGGAGCCTCGAAGCCGCAAGCCTATTAAGAGATCGCCTTCTTACTGCAACTCTGATTCCCATTCATGCGGCATGGTTCACTGTTGCGAACATTGCAAAACCTGTCGTGAGACCAACTCGTGCCCCCTGATGAACCACCCGTTACCGCACAAGCAATCGCTGACGCAGCCGTCGATGCATCTGCAGGAGCGCCTTCTGTCGAAGAAATTGACGTTCTCAAGCGAGTTGTGGAAACATTGACCGATTTCCTAACTTCCTACAGCCTACAAATTGTAGGCGCGTTGGTTGTGCTCGTTCTCGGCACGATAGTGGCCCGCATTCTCAGCCACATCCTGCTGCGCTTCCTCGAGCGTCGTAATTTCGACGTCACCCTCTCGCGCTTTATTGCCAGCTGCATGCGCGGTTCGGTCGTCGGTTTTGCCTTCGTGGTCGCCTTGGGAAAATTTGGCATCACCATTGCCCCGATTCTCGCTGCGCTTGGCGCGCTGGCCTTTGGTGCCAGCATCGCCGTTCAGGGCCCACTAAGCAACTTCGGCAGCGGCTTGGCGATCATCTTTCTGCGACCATTCGTCGTCGATGATACCGTAGCCGTTTCAGGCGTAGAGGGCGTCGTCGTCGAAGTCAAGCTCGGCTACACTGTCCTCTGTGACGAAGACGGCATCGAAATTATCGTCCCGAACAAGGAAGTGTTCGGCCAGGTGATGCATAACTCGAAAGGCCGCAGACTGGTCGAGGGCGTCATCGGCATCAGCTATGGCGATGCCCCGCGCGAGGCGATTTCAGTCATCGAGAAGATTATTGCAGCCGACGAAGGCGTTCTCCAAGACCCGCCGCCGCTGGTCGGTGTCGGCGAGTTCGCAGACTCATCGGTAAGCATTCATTATCGTTACTGGGTCTCTACGCCGAGCTACTTCGAGGTCATGTACACCGTGAATCTCGCAGTCTTCGATGGCCTAGCTGAAGCCGGAATCACGATCCCATTTCCACAACGCGATGTCCACCTTATCCCGCAGGAATCATGAGCGACGCCCGACCGTTCAGTCGCGGTTCCCTGCCCATTCGCAATGGGCATTGCCCGCAATGCCAGAGCCGCTTGCCCCGCGCCTCCGCGTTCCGTGCCGAACTTGAGTGTGCTGCCTGCTGCGCCCAGCTCATGTTCGATACGCAGCATGAGGGGCTAGTGAAGCTAGTCCTCGGCGGAGGCTCGACGCTGCTCACCGCCTTTTTCGCCTGGCAGTCTGGCTGGCTTGGTGCGGGCTGCTCCCTACTTGCCATGATGGCCATCGCCTGGCTTTGTTATCCTTGGCTAGCGCGCTATCACCTCAAACTAAGCGATAGAACTCGCCAGCGGCCCATCACCGCGCAGGCCGCCATTCATACACCCATACAAAACGGAGCAAACCCATGAGTCTTGCAGACCAGGTAAATGCCGATCTCAAACAAGCCATGCGTGACAAAGATCAAGTGAAACTCGCGTCCATCCGCGCGCTACGTGGCGAGATTATCAAGTTCAACAAGAGCGGTGCCGATCAGGAGATCTCAGATGCAGATGTCACTGGCTTTATTAAGCGTCTGATCAAGCAGCGCCAAGACAGCATCACCATGTTCTCCGAAGCTGGCCGTACAGAGTTGGCCGAGAAAGAGCAGGCGCAAATTGACGTGCTACAGGCCTACTTGCCCGCAGCTCTTAGCGAAGACGAGCTTGCCGCGCTTGTGGCCCAAGCCGTGAGCGAGACTGGTGCCACCAGCCAGCGCGACATGGGTGGCGTTATGAAGGCACTCAAGGGCCTCGTCGCGGCCTCCGGTAAAGATGCGGATAACCGCGTCGTCGCAGCCTTGGTCAAATCCACGCTCGCAGCGTTGTAGGAGAATCGTCATGTATGTAGGTCGCATCGTTTCGATTGCTCGCACTCAAGCTGGCAACGTCGCTGGCATGTATCGCGTCTCCTCCCGGTCCTTCCCGAACCGTCAGGCCAATCTGCTCGAGAGCAGTGCAGCCATCGTGCCCAAGCCAGGCCATGAGAACGACATTCACAAGAATCCGTACATTGCCTACAGCTGCCTGATGCAGGTCGGGACCCGGTTGGTGGTGAGCAACGGCTCGCACACCGACCCGATTGCTGGCAAGCTCTCCGACGGAGCTTCGCCACGCGATGCCCTGGCCTCCGTGCTGCACGGGATGGATTTTGAGCACGATCACCTCTCGACACCGCGCATTGCAGCCATTGTCGACACAGCCGATGAGTGCGGCTATCTCGGCATTGTCCGGGCGAACGAGCTTCTCGTTCGTTGTCTGCCCATCGGCGCTGGCCAGGCTTGGTACGTGGCCACCTATGAGCACACCGTCCCTGGCGACTACGCAGACGACAGCTTCGACTGCGCCAGCGGAGATGACGCCTGCGCCTACATCATGGGTCGAGGGGCCTTTGCCGATCTAGAGAGGCCGATCACTGCGGCCTGCGGCGTAGCGACAGGAGCCACCAGCTACGACATTGCCGTTCGCGGCTGACCCGGCGCGCCGCCAGCTTTCATCGGAATCAGGATCTTCTTCTGCGAAGTTTTCGTTACAGAAAGCGAAGTCTTATCCTTTGACCCGTTGGGCCTGAACCTTCGCTCGGCAAGACCCGCGCCACTGTAACGGGCGTACCCGCTGGTGCAGCACCTACAACCGGAAGTGGGCCAGCAGTTCACTCTCGGGTGCCGAACCACTCGCAGCGGCCTGTAAAATGCTATCGTAACGCGGCTTGTCCGCGTCTTTGTAGATTAGGCCAAAGTGCGTATGTGCGGAGTCCGCAAGCCGCATCGCAGCATGATAATCCGTCGGGTCGTGGGCCTCGTTCGCCGCGTCTTTGTAACGCTTGTCGGGTGGAATCCCGGCCTCGTCGGTCAGGAATACCGGCCAGCTTCGGTCCCGGTGGTTGAAGGCGTTCGGGTCATAGTGCGGGCAGCGTTGAAACACGTGCACGAACGAAAAGCCTTGATGCTCTCGCGCAGCAGCGAGCGTATGCGCCAAATGATCGCTCATCCAGTCCGCGGTATTGGCCACAAACGAGGGCGAGAAGCCCAGCACGATACGCAGTGGGTTAATGGGCGGCAGCCAAGTGCCGTCGGGCTGCGTGTTGGTCGGGTGTCCTTGCCGTGTGGTTGGCGAGGTCTGGCTCTTGGTCAACGCGTAAAGCTCGTTGTTGAACAACACAAAGACGCAGTTGACGTTCTTGTTGATGCCGTGCAGCAGGTGATTTCCGCCGATGCTAAGCGCGTCGCCGTCGCCAGACTCGATATACACCTGCAACTCCGGACGGGTCAGGATCAACCCGGTCGCAAACGGAATGGCTCGGCCGTGCAGCGTATGCGCGCCGTAGGAGTTGATGTAGTTCGGGACGCGGCCTGAACAGCCAATCCCTGACACGTGGACGGTCTGCTCCGGCGCAATCCCGGACGCGGCCATGTCATTCTTGAGGGCAGACAGAATGCCAAAGTCGCCACAGCCTTTGCACCAACGCGGTGCCTCCATAGTAGAATCAGCCATGTGCCCCCTCCTTTACCGCGTCTACAATTGTGCCCGGGGTCAGGGGGCGTCCGGTGGCTTGGCCGACCAAAGTGCGGACATCGCAAGCAGTTTCTTGGCGCAGCAGCGCGGCGAACGGCCCTGGATGCCGCGCATCACCGTATGCCTGCTCCACCGTAAATACTTGATCATAGCCGTGCAGCACAGAAGTAAGTGCCTGCGGCAGCGGGAAAACCGTATGGAAATGCATACCAGCGATCCGAACTCCGGCTGCCGCGAGCTCATCCACGGCTTCGTACAACGCCCCGCGTGAGCTTCCCCAACCACATAAAAGAACACCGGCCGCGGTATCGCCGTGGATGGTAGGCACGGCCAGTGCATCGCGCACCGCATCTAATTTTGCTACGCGCGTCGCGTGGGCCTGCTGTGCGGTCTCCGCACGGTAGGAGATTGATCCCTCGGAGTCCGTGTTGAGACCAGTAATGCGGCGCATATCCGGCGAGTGCCCGGGCGCGGCCTGATTCGGATGAATCAGCGGTGCGACGGCGAGTGGTTGCAGGTCGAAGCGCTCCAGAACGTCTGTTGCGATGTCCGCAACATCGTCCAGTTGGCAGCTGCGCATCTCGTTCACCACGCCAAAGCTGTTGGCGACATGAAAGTCACTCAGGATGGTGATCGGCGTCCGAAGCGTCTCGGCCAGATAACGCGCCACATGCGGGGCGTAGAAACAGTCGCTGACATTGGCCACGCTAAGAACGATCGCCGCGTTCTGGCCATGCCTGCCGTGCACGGCAATCTCCAGGTCCGATTGTTCGGTCTTGGTCGGCATCCCGGTCGATGGCCCGGCCCGTTGCACATCCACCACCACGCCAGGCAGCTCGGCCATCTGCGCGTAGCCGAGAAACTCCTGCTTGAGACTAAAGCCCGGCCCCGAGGTCACGGTAAAGGACGGCGTACCGCCAAAGTATGCGCCGAGCATAGCCCCAACAGCCGCAATCTCGTCCTCTGCCTGATGGACCATGCCACCGCACCGCGGGAGATCGTGCGCAAGCGCATGCAGGATGGAACTGGCGGGCGTAATCGGGTAGCCGGAAAGAAAGCGGAAGCCAGCGTCAATCGCGCCGGCCGAGATCGCTTGATTGCCATCCAGCAGAATCGGAGATTCGAGCCTCTCAGCGCAAACCGGCAGCACGCATCCCAGCGCTGGCGCATGACTCCGCCCGTAATGAAACAGCTCCAGATTAAGCGCAAGTTTTTCGGCGCTCAGGCGAGAAAAGACTCTGCGAATCGCCTGCACCACGTGGTCCTCGTCAATCCCGTAAACGCCGGAAAGGATGCCCACGTAGTAGAGATTTCGCCCGGCGCCCTTCAACGATCGAATCAGCGCCTCAGCCTCGGGGACCACCGTAAACAGCTGGACTGAACCTCCCGCTGCGTCGACCTGCCGAATGACGCGGTCATAGGCATCGCCGTGGCGCTTGCTGTCATGCGCATCCAGCAACACGATCACGTCCGCCGCATACTCGCCATCGAGCATCCGGGTCTCCAGATTCATCTCATGCTGGGCGAGAATCACCTCTGTGGCATTGCCAATGGATTGGATCGGTGCGCTGGCTATACGAATCACGGCACCGGAAAGAGCCGGGGGCGTGCGCACGGGCGGGCTGATCTCGGCGGGAATCACTGGCTCGCTGTACACACGGCAACCGTGCCAGGCCAGTGCGCGAATCAGGATGTCACCCGCTTTTTGAGCACCGCAGCCGGCATCCATGAGTATTTCGAATCGGTGGCTGTGCAAACCACTCGTACTTATATTCGACATCGGAGCAGCTGAGTTTGGTTAGATCTTAAAACGAAGTTCTTGCCGACGAGCCTTGGCGCGATGAATGCGTACGGCCACAATCGCGTCGGGCCTGAAGCTTTCACCGCTGACCAACAGGCCGCGAATCGGGTAATCACACAGCTCTACCATGTAACCGCCCCTGACGTCGTACAATACTCGCACACGCAGGATCTCGTCACTGAAATTCGCGACTAAAAACTGAATCTGCCAGTAGCGCTTGGACTGCCCCTCGAGCGCCCGAAGATCAGGCTCGACCTGTTCCGCGCCGCCGATAAAAGACATCAACTCCTCGCTGCTGTGCGTGGGCGAAAAACCCTGGCACCGTGACGCGAGCTGCCGCTGCACCAGCATGTCAGAATAGCGCCGAATCGGCGAAGTGGCCTGCGTGTATGCAGGCAGGCCCAGGCTCGCATGCTCTCTCGGACTGACGGACAGACAAGTCCGGTTCATCCCGCGCAGAGTCGATTGTAGATTGGCCGGGTCATACTGCAAGACCCGGCCTTGCGGCACGCCCTGCGCTCGGTCCTGAATGCGGTACACAAGCGGCGTCTTGGTGTCGATCCCGAACTGAGCCGAGACGCGGTTTGCTAAGATCATAAACTCCCCGACGAGGTCCCGCGCGGGCGAATCAGCGCCAATGACTCGCACGCTAACGTCCTCTTCACTCACGACAGTAAACTTCAATTCCGGGCGGAGGACGATGAGCGCGCCATCGTTCAGGCGCTGATCCCGCAGCGCGAGAGCCGCGCGATTAAAGCAGTGGCTCAGCTGCACCAGCGGCTCCGTAGACTCTGCGGACTCCGCAAGATACGAGGCGACGTCGTCATAGGTCAGTCGATGATTCACGCGCACAATCGCGGACATGATCTCGTACTCCTCCACGCTGCCGTCCTTCGTCAACTCGATGCGATATACGATCGCTGGCCGGTCTTGGTCTGCGTGCAGGCTCGCCCGATCGCAGCCCAGCTCTGACGGTAACATGTGGGCAGTACGTGTCGGCAGGTAAATGCTGGTGTGGCGACGCATGGCGAGATCATCCAAGATTGAACCTGGTGTGATATAGGCTGTCATGTCAGCAATCGCGATTGTGATCGACCAGCCATTCGCGGTTTCGCTAATCCCGATTGCGTCGTCGATGTCCGTTGTTTCGGCATCATCGATCGATACCAGCATACACTCACGCAGGTCTTTTCGCCCAGCGGCTGTCGGCGGCTCGATGGCTTCGACGGCGGCCAAAATATCCGGGGTGAACGTCTCACGAATCCCAGCCAGAGCCAGGTAGCGATCGGTACCGGGCGGCAGTTTCCCCAGCATGCCCAGTAAGTCCAACGCAGCCTCGCGAAGGGTACGGTCCCCGGCAGCCCTCTTAATCAAAGGCTCCAATTCATCCGCTTCCTGCCAAATCAACGCCGAAAGCTTTCCCGGCAAACTCTCGATGCTGCTCGGCAATGGCGGAGCTTCCGGAGAATTCAGCGCCAGTTTCATCCAGCGCACCGCGCCGGCCTCCCAGGCTGTCTTCTCGGCGCGCTTTCGTTCTGCCACACGTTTCTGTTCCACAGTCTGGCGGGTTTGGGCAGTGAACGTCAGCCCACGCTGGCGGAAATAAGCGCTCTGCTTCAGCAGGACGCGAAGCATGGCCGAGTTTTGTATGGCGGACGCCTCGCCAAAGAATTCTCGGGCCAGGCTCTCGCTGTCCCATTCCTTGGTTTCACTGTCTACAGCAGTTTCCCAGACCAGATCCATATCGATCTCGGCCACCATATCGGCGACAGCGGTCATCAGGTTCCGGATGGTCCCGCCCAGCTCGGACTGCGCACAGGGACCGTGCACGACAGCTACATGCTTGGGCTGAATCTTCTGACGACGGCCCTTCGCATCCGTGGCCTGAAGTTTAGGCCCAATCTGCTGGGTGATCAGTACGGGGCGAAGTTTGTCTCCATCGAAATATTCAACAACCCGGCCGCATAGCTCAGTCATTCCGCCCCAGCGCTATTAACGACTCGCGCTTGTGAAAGCTGCCTACCTTGGGACCGTAGTCATCCCAAGTGATGTAGGCCATATCGCTGGTGCGCATGTGCGGTGTGCCTGCTCCACCGAGCAGGCCCAGCAGCGCAGAAACCTGCGGATTATGCCCGACAATAATCAGGCCAGCGTCCGGACACTCCGCATAGAGACCGTCTAGCAGCTCTAGCAGCCCGTCAAGATCAGCCATTGGCGACAGGGCTTCCTGCTTCTCGCCGGGAATATCGGACTGCAGTTCGCGGGCAATTACTTCATAGGTCTGGCGGGCGCGCTTCAGGGGGGAGACCCAGGCATGGGTATATACGAAACCAATGGTCTTCATGCCGCGAGTCACCGCACGATGCCTGTTTCTACCCTCATCTGCAATGGGCCAATCATGGCTGTCTTCGGGGAAATCGTCGCGTGCGCTTTTCGCATGACGAAACAGATAGATCTTCATCTGGCGGCTCTTTTCGAATGAACAGATTCTGGGATAGGCTCTCGGAAAAATCGGTATTATAGCACACCCATCGGAATCTTGCTATAAATTCATTGTCCCAGAAAGGTCACCCTCACGCTCAAAAATCTGGAATTTCTGTCCGCAAGACTGGCCGTGAGTGAGGGCATTCGTCGGCGAATGCCCGCATGCAGGCGAGATCGTCGGTAGGACCGAAGCACAAACGAAGGGCCTCCAGCAGCCGTTCGGGCCTCCTGGCGTTGCGGACTCCGCAACCGGATAGCTGGTCTTGCCAGCAAGCCGTCGTCGAATCAGCGGGGTGGTTTCCGCGGTAGGAGGCTGACTAGCAATCGCCTTGAGCACGGCGACCTAGTCGTCGAGAGTCTGGCGCTTTGCCGTCAGCGATTCAGCAAGAGCCAGATGTGCATAGCGGCGCTGAGCACGAGTGCGCCCGCCAAACGCACCAGATAGCGAGTCTTGCGCGTTTTATGGCGAAGCAGCCAGACGCCGAGCAGCGCACCGACGGGGCCGACCACACTCCAACGCAAAAGGCGACCTTCCGAGACTCGCCGCCCACCAGTTCGCGCCCGGTGCTTGTCGAACACGTGTAGACATAAGCAGATGAGGTTTGCGCTGAGAAGCGCAAGGATGGCGTTGCGTCCCATCTTCGACGGCTCTCCAGATCCGATGGCAGTAGATGGGCGCACAATACCTGCCCTCGCGGAAGATGGGGACAAAACGATTGGTCGAGCCTTGATCGCAAGCGTACACTACTGCCCATGGGCACAGATAATGACACCTCTCCGAAGGATTTGACGATCTTGGAGCCAGATCCGTTTGGTGCGGCAGTCTGCGATGGCCAGGAAGTCGCAAGTGAAAATTCTGGCACGGTAGACATACGCCGGGCCTTTTCCTCGCAGCAGCGAGCGCGAGTCGATACCGACTCGCGGATGGCAGTTTCCCTGACCGCACTGCTCCTATTGACGGCGCTCGGAGGCGGGATATGAAACGCTGGGAGTTCTCACTGCCACCAACCGCGCAGAAACTCGAAACCGGCACACTGCTGGTAGCCACGCCGGCCCTGGCCGGAAGCTTTTTTGCCAAGAGCCTGATCCTGCTCTGTGAGCATGACGCTGGCGGGAGCTTTGGCCTGGTCCTAAACAATCGCCTACCAGTAATGCTCAGCGACGCAATCGATGGGCTGGATGACTGGGACGTTTCGGTCTTTCAGGGCGGGCCAGTACAACCGCACACTCTACATTTCCTCCACCGAGCGCCTGACGCAGCAGTGGAGGGCAAAGAGGTCGCCGACGGTATTTTCTGGGGCGGCTCCATGACCGATATGCTGCGCGAAGTGAAGCTCGGCCACGTAAATCCGAATGATATCCGCTTCATGGTGGGTTACACCGGATGGGGCGAGGAGCAGCTCGCGAGCGAGATGGAAGATGAATCCTGGTTCCTGTTGCCCGCGACCTCCGACCTGATTTTTGAATCTGACACAGATAAACAATGGAGCACTGCGCTCCGTGCCATGGGACCTGCACATGCTGTATTTTCCAACTTCCCCGATGATCCGCGCTGTAACTAGGCTGATTACGCTGCTTTGGCTTGCTGGCTCCCTAGGAGCACAGGAACAAAGGCCCTCTGCAATAGGCAAGGTGCTAACCTGGCAAAAGGCCAAAGCACGGATGGGAAAACAAGTCACGGTTGAATCCCTCGTCACCACAGCGTTCACCACGCGAGAAGGCACGTTTTTGCGGTTCTCTGCAGACCCCGCTGGCCTGGTGGTGCAAATCGTGGCGGATACATCGGCACTGCCACTGCCGCGCCCCTTACACGTGGTGCTGGCAGCTCAGACCGTCCGAGTTCAGGGTAAGGTCACCGCCTCGGATTCCGGGCATCCCCTAATTGTCCTAGATGATCTCCAAAATCTGGAGTGCAAGGCATTGGCCATATTTCTCCCGCGGCCTGCGGCAGTAACCGCCCCAGAACCAGCTAAACCTGTGAAGCCAGCAAAGCCAGTTCCGCCCCCTCAGGTCGCTGAGCTCATGAAGGTGGCAGCGGTTGCTGAGCTGCCCATCGCCGACATTGTCACTGTCGAGGAGGCGGCCGCGCCGCCAGAACCGGCTCCCGTAGCCGAGACCGGGGCACCTGCGCCCGAGCGCGACGCCCGTGTGCTCGACCTGATCGCGCTCGGCGCGGACATCAATGCCACCTCCAAACAGGTTGCCTGGGCCGGGGAGGGCCCCGAGGTTGCGATCATCGACGGCAATCCAGCCACCCGCTGGTCCAGTGAGTACGCAGACAATCAATCCGTGACAATCGACATGAAGCGAGCCGTAACAGTCGAGGGAGCCAGCCTCAGTTGGGAGGTGGCCTCGCCCAAAAACTATGATTTGAAGGTCTCGCTGGATGGCCTGCGCTGGGACGTGGTAAGCACGTGGACGGACGCTACCCGTGGCCCGCGCCTAGACCAGGCTGACTTCCCCCCCACTGAGGCGCGTTATATCCGACTGCATCTCAAAGAACGCGCGACAGAGTATGGGTTCTCACTCTATGAACTCGAACTGTACGGACAGGACTGAATGAAGATCACGTTCATTGGTGCTGGCAAAATGGCGACAGCTATGGCCGGTGGAATTGTAGAGCGCGGGGTTTGCGCACCAGCTGACATCATCGGCACCGACGTGCTGCCACGTGCACGCCAAGCCTTCAGTGACGCCACCGGGTGTCAGACGATGGAGGAAAACCACGCTGCAATCGCAGAGGCAGATGTGATTATTCTAGCTGTAAAACCACAGGTGGCGCAGATGGTCCTCGCCCCCTTGAATGGCCATTTTCATCACGCGCTGGTGGTTTCGATCGCTGCGGGGCTGACGCTACGCTCGCTGATCGAATGGTGCCAGACCAACCGCGTGGTTCGCGTGATGCCGAACACACCCGCACTTGTCGGCCTGGGAGCCAGCGCCTACGCCTGCGCCGATGGCGTGAAGCAGGCAGACCGAGAAGCCGTGGAACAGATTCTGGGCGCGATTGGCGTCGTGGCTTGCATGGATGAGGTGCACCTGGACGCGGTAACCGGCCTCTCCGGAAGCGGCCCAGCCTACGTCTTTGAATTTATTCAGGCCATGATTGACGGTGGCGTCGCTATGGGGCTTGATGCGGAGTCCGCAAAAACCCTGACTGTCCAGACGTTGGCCGGAGCTGCGGAAATGGTCAGCCGTGGGCTCGGCACTCCGGACGAGCTGCGCAAAGCCGTAACCTCGCCCAACGGCACCACCGCGGCAGGCCTCGAGGTCTTGGCAGAAGGCGACCTCCGTGGCTTGATGGCCCACGTGATCAAGCGCGCCACAGAGCGATCATTAGAACTGGGCAGCTGATGGCCAGTTCACCAGCGCCCCAAATTGATCCCTCCTGGCTGGAAGTCATCGGCGATCAGTTCGACGCGGATTACATGCAGCAGCTGCGTGCCTTCCTGAAGGAGGAAAAGAAAAGCCATGCCATCTATCCGCGGGGTCCGGACATCTTCAACGCCTTCAATCACACGCCGTTTGATCGCGTGCGCGTGGTGATTCTCGGCCAGGATCCCTACCACAATCCGGGAGAGGCCCACGGCCTGTGCTTCTCCGTGCAGCCCGGCGTAAAGCTACCGCCTTCGCTCGTCAACATCTTCAAAGAGCTGGAGACCGACCTTGGCGTTCCTTCTCCCGATCACGGCTGCCTTACCAGTTGGGCGCAGCAAGGCGTCTTTCTCCTGAATTCCAAACTCACGGTCCGGGCACATCAGGCGAACTCGCACCGAAATCGCGGCTGGGAGACATTCACCACCCGCGCCATTGAGCTACTGAATGAAAAGCGCCAACACTTGGTGTTCATCCTCTGGGGAGCTAGCGCGCAGAAAAACGCCACGCTGATCAACGAAGACCGCCATTTAATCTTGCAAGGGCCTCATCCGTCACCTCTGTCTGCCTACCGCGGCTTCTTCGGCTGCCGTCACTTCTCCATCGCAAACAGCTACCTGCAGGTGCACGGCTACTCCCCCATCGACTGGCGCTTGCGAGAATCCCAGTAATGCAGTTGCCGGTTGCCGGTTTGCAGGCATTGTACCGCTTGATTTTTGATCGGCGTCGTTGTTGGCGGGCGTCATGCGATAGGCTTAATGTGAACCGAGTCAGGCGGGGAACCGAGCAG
>DMTJ01000502.1 GCA_003477185.1 Lentisphaeria bacterium | reverse complement strand
ATGCTGCTATTCGCTACCCCGGTTCACGAGCGGATTCGCTGGGATGTTCCGATAGCCGAGGTTTCTGCCCCGATCGCAGTAGACCTGTCGCTGGATTACGGAGACCTCCACATCCATTTCACAGAGGATGCAGAGCTTGCCATGCAACTCAGCGGCGAAGCTCTCGGGTTTGGTCTGCCGATCAACAAAGTGCACCGAGAGCGTGAGCAAGCTGGAAGCAGCTATCGCTACCATGTGACGCATAGCGGCGTGTTTACCGAGCGAGACACCAGCATGCGGATCGATCTGCGCGTTGCGAACTTCGCAACTCTAAAAGCGGTGGTGCAAAACGGAGATATCAAAGTGACCGGCGCTGTGCCAGAACGAAACTACCTCGAACTCACCACTGCCACAGGCAAGGTAAAGTTCGAGCACGATATCTCTGAGTCTGACGCCGACTGATCACGATCGGCTTTTTAAGCGCTTGATTCAGAGTTTGGAAAACCGGAGTTTGAAGAGGTGGATGGAGTGATTAAGTCATTGAACGTGCACGATTTTCTGCCAGCAATCTGAACGGCCCATGACGACTGTCGAGGGGCGAACCCGCGAGGTCGCAGAACGGGTTGCCCGGCCGATGTAGCAGCCTCAGCTGCGGACGCGGATGGTGGTGGCGGCCTTGGAGCCGTTGGCGAACAGGCAGACGATGTGATGTTTCCCCGGCCCGAAGCTGTGCTGCTGCTGGCCTTCCCCAATTGGGCGGCCGTTCACGTACCAGTTTCCGGCCATCAACCCGCTGACTCGAAGATCAAGCACCACCTCGCCTTCGGGCGCTTGGTAGAGACTCCGTGACGGGGAGAGAATGATCGGAGTTCTTTCGTCGGCCTGTTGGCAGGTGCCCGGGCAGTAGCGGATCGCCCCGCGCCCCACTGTTCCCGTACTACTGGTGCAGTCTCGGCGCGGCAGCAGTCCCGTATGCTCGCAGACCGACCTAGTGACGACAGCTGGGGACTCGGGCGCACCGCCCTGTGGATGCAACGCCGCCACCACATCGGCCCACACAGGAGCCGCAGCCGTTGTTCCGACTAGGGCACGGGCTGGGCGCCCTGACTTATTGCCGAGCCAGACGCCAATCGCATAGCGATCGGTCCAGCCCACACACCAGGCATCGCGATGACCGTTCGAGGTGCCGGTCTTCCATGGCAGATCCAGATGCTCACAGCCCGGCACAGGCCGCGTTAGCATATGCTGCAATTGGGCGCAGGCATCTAGGGAAGCTGGTAGCAGCCCGTTGGCCAAGGCCGCGTAGCTCTCAGTGAGATTCACTAGCGAGATCTCAGCCCCGCCCAGTGCCAGGGTAAGCCCGGTTTGGCTGGCTGGCGCATGGGGGAGCCCGTAGGCCGTAAAGGTGTGCTGGACCGATGCGGTCCCCAGGCGTTCGTGCAGCCGGATGGCGGGTAGGTTTAGCGACGAGCACAACGCCTCCGTGGCCGTTACCCAACCAGCGGTCTCACCCGCGAAGTTGTGAGGCTGGTAGGTGCCGTACCGCAACGGCGCATCGAGCAGCTTGCTCGCTGGCGTGATCATCCCCAGATCCAGCGCTTGCAGATAGAGAAACGGCTTCAGGGCGGACCCCGGCGAGCGTGGCCGAACTGCTGCATTGACCCGACTGTTGGTGATCGCTCCCGAATACAACGTCCCAACCATGCAAGCGTGTCCAGAGGTCGCCAGATCAATCACCACAGCAGCCCCATCCTTGACGCCTGGAAGCCGACGCACGGCTCGCTTCAATGCGGTGCGCACCACGGTCTCGACCTGTGGATCCAATGGCGTATCGATCCACGGTCCGGCTCCCTGCTGCCGGGCACAGTACTGCTTGCGAACGAGATCGGTTTGCGGAGTTCGCACGCGGCTGATTCCCGCGGGCAGCGAGGCAACGCGGATCGGGCGTTTGGCGATGGCCGCAGCGGCTTTCTGCGTCAACATCCCGGTTTCGACCAAACTCCGCAACGTTTGCCCCTGGCGTCGCCGGGCGCGGCGCAGGTGTCGGTCCGGGCGGAATGCCGTCGGACGTTGCGGCAGGCCAGCCAGCAGCGTCGCCTCCGCATCCGTTAGCTCAGATGCGGACTTCGCAAAGTAGCAGCGCGAAGCCGCCTCCGCCCCAAGCAGGTTTGCGCCCATGGGGATGGAATTGAGGTAGTGCTCGAGAATCCACTCCTTGGAATAGCGTCGTTCGAGGTCCAACGCGCGAAGCGTCTGGCGCAGCTTGCCCAGATAGCTGCGCGGCTCTGGAACGGCCATGCGAGCGAGTTGCATCGAGATGGTCGATGCTCCAGAGTTAATCCGGCCATTGTAGAGATTGCCCAGTAGGGCACGGCCCACCGCCCAGACATCGACGCCGCTGTGCTGCCAGAATCGTTTGTCTTCCACGGCAATAATGCCCTGCTGGAGCAAGACCGGAATCTCCGCCAGCGGAACGGGCAGGCGCCAGCCTCCGTTGCTGGCAAGCTGGCCATAGATTTCAGTGCCGTGTCTATCACGATAGACCGTGGCGGTCTCCGCCAGGCAGCCGAGGCGGAATGGGACCAGTTTGGGCCCGAGCCAAAGCCCCAGCCCTGCCACCACGACTGCTGCGACACAGCCAGTGATCAGATAGCGACGCCATCTCACTGGATCACCATGCAGCCTTCCCCATTGGCAGCCACAATATCTGGCCGATACATGGCCTCGCTGGTAATTCGCGGGATCGAGTACGTGCCTGGCGTGACTGCGCGCGTCCAGTACTCAAACGTCATCGGCCTCTCCGCCTGCAGGTCGAGGTAGAGGATCACGCGGTCGTCGAGCAATTCATGGTAGCGCACTCCGTAGGGCCGGGCCTCGCCTCGCGGCTGGTGCCAGCGCGTGTCCAAGCTAGGATCCTCGATGTCCAAGCCGCCAGGCAACAGATCGACGGCGACCACGTTGCGGACCGCCTGATCAGAGCTGAGGGTGATTCGGACACACACGCGATCTCCTTGGCGTGGGGCAAGTACCGGCTCGCCGTCCGCGTCCAAATAGGTACGGGTGATGCTCATGCCGCGGGAACGCGGTCCACTTTCAGGCTCCAGTGGGATGCCACGATGCCGAATGGCGATCAGGGCCGGACTGGTCGTAGAAACGCTGCATGCTTCATCAGGGCCTAGCGTGGTCTGAACCTGCGCCCCGACCTGCCGGTCTTCACCCGACACTGTTGTGATGGTGCCGCTTTGCGGCGGATACTGACGATTCCAGGCTGACAGGGCCATAGCCCCGAGTGCGTTGTTGTGCGTGTTGCCCCAATGCCCGTCCACACGAAGGCCCTCCAGGCTGGCAAACAGCGCTGGAATTGCGTGATGATCTGGCTTCACGGTCAGTAATGCCCACAGGAGTAGAGCCTGACGACGAACCGGCGAGTTCAGTTCCCCCTTGCCGGCAGGAATTGTGGCCAAGTCCAGACTCTCCAGAGCCGTCTTGCCCGGCTGTTGGTGACCGGCGCGGATTAAGGCGAGGGCGGCCAAAGCTTGGTCATAGGGCGATCCAGGATGCCGGGCGACATCAAGCGCCCGCGTCGGCACAGCCTGATCCGCCAACGCCAGCACCAGGTGCGCGTAGCCTTCGAATCCCTCAGGCAGGCGTCGATCCGTGTAGAGGACGCGGAATCGCAGCCATTTCAGCGCGTCATCGTACAGGCGGGTATCCACAGAACAGCCTGCCTGGCGTGCGCCCACTAAGAACTGACAGGCGTAGATGCTCGCTTCCGTCCAGTCGCGAGTTGCTCCTGGCCACATCCCAAATGCTCCATTTGACCGCGCCAGCTGCTGCAAGCGCGCAACGGCTGCGTCTACCCGATCTTGGATCTCCATCTTGGGCTCAAGTTGGTGCAGAGCCAGCGCCGCTAGGGCCCGGCTCGTGGTTTGCTCCAAGCACCCGTACGGATAGTCGTCCAGCATATGCTTGATCACGTTCAGATGCGTAGCACCAGCGGGGCCCGCGCTGACATCGCAGCGGTATGTGTCTGGCTCAAAGTCTGGAAAAGACTGGATCGTGTGCGTGTCGCCTGCCTCTAGCGTCCGGTGTTCGAGGACCACGATTGCCTCGCTGGCCGGACGTACGACCAACGGTACGCGGGCACGCGTAACAGTGCCCAGCAGATTTCCCGCCAGCAGAATCGCTGCGGGCCCGCAGTCCAGCGCTTCTACCTGCCAGGTGAGCTGATGTTCGCCGTGCGCCGAGAGCTCCACCGAGGTGGCTGGCGCAGACTCGCCCAGCAGGCGGCCATTGAGTTTGTTGCGGAGTTCGCAGGTGCCAGCGGTATCCCCGTGGTTGAAGATCGTGGCGGTAACGGTGAAGGTATCGCCCGGGGCTACAGCGCGGGGCGCAGACAGACGAATCGTCAACGGCGTGCGCGTCACAAGCGTCGAGTCAGTCGCCCCTACGACATCGTCGCCTGCCCCGACCGCGATCAGCCGTAGCTCGCCGGAGTGGTCGGGCAACGGCACCTGGATTGTGTGGGTACCAGCGGTCAACGACACGGGGGGCAGCACCACAATTGCGGGATCCATCAGGTCAGGACGAATGGACCCGCGGCCCATCCTGCCGCCACCACCGAGTGCGGCAATGGTTGCGAAGTCCGCAGGTGTATCCGGGAACAGTGAATCAAACATGTCTGCGAAGCGTGCACCGCACCGGCGTGGGCCGTAGAAGAAGCTGTGAGGGGCCGGTGTGCGATAGCCGCTCAAGGCAAGAATCCCCTGGTCGACAGCGTAAAGCTGCACGGCTGCGTCATGAGAGAGACTCACAGCCACGGCCAACGTTTCCCCGGGCTTGGCCTCGGCCTCGTGGGACAGCTTGATGTCTAGCTGATGCTTGGACTGATTCACCATCAGGTGCGCGAGTCCGAACAGTCGCCGCGGTACGAGTGCATCGCCGCTGCGCTCGTGCACCACCGTTACGGCTGCATAGACACTGCCCAAGGCAGTTTGGGGAATGGGCACTTCCACGGTGTTGAGCCCTGCCTGTACCGGCACCGCCTGCGAGTGGTCGATCTGGCGCGCGGAGGTCACGATGAATGCGCTCCCGGCGGTCGGTGCCAAAAACTGCAGCCGCGCCGTGGTTCCCGGCTCGTACGTGGGGCGATCTGTCTCGATGACGAGACCGGCCGGGTGCGTGGTCCGGCTGCTGTCTTGCCCACGATAATGCCAGAACGAGCGGCGCGATTGCACCAGGTTCTCATCATCGCGCATGAGCAGCTGATAATGCCCGCCGGTCAGATCGGTCAGCTCGATCTTACCAGCCTCCAGTCCGGGCTGTAACTCACCTTCACGCACCAATTCGTCGTCCTGCGACCAGTCGCGCACAATGTCGCCGTCATCATCATAGCTGAGAGCGTACCGCCAGGTCCGCCGGCTGAGGGTCCAGTGCAGCGTGCCAGCGGCATACGGGCTGCCAGTTGCGGACACCGCACGCCAAGGGATGTGGGGCGGATCATCACCGGCAGGCGTTGCCAGACCGATGTAATAAGGAACGGGATGCACGATCTCGCTGTGCCGGGCGGCTACCGTCCGCCCACCGGGCTCGGCGACCGTGCCGATGATCGTTGCCCGCAGTGCTGCTGGTGGCGTTAGCTCGTCGGGGATGGCCAGTTCGGCATGCGCCAATCCAGTCGGATCGGTCTGCTCTACCTTGCGCTCATTCGCGCTCGAGTTCCACGAGCGGTCTGCATCGCCAAACTGAAAGTCCTCGTAGCCAGGCGGCGCAAAGGCAGCTGCCTGCCAATAGCACGAAAACGTAGCCTCGCAGTCAGAGGCAGCGGCACCAAAATAATAGCGGCCACGCACTGTTGCCGTGATTGGCTGGTCGAGACGAATCGGGCCATCGAGCTCAAGGTCGGTACGCATCGTGTCGGGGACATAGTGGGCAACACGAAATGAACTGCTTCCCCACACGCTGCCGTCTGGGGCACCGATCGAAACCTGATAGCGCCCGGTTACAGCGGCGTCCGCGACTGGCAGCGTGTGACTCACCCAGCCGTAGGTGTCTACATCGACGTCAATGCTTAGCAGGACGCGCTGCAGCGGATCTTCAATCCGAAGCCGACAAGGAAAGCCGCTGGCTGCCCGCAGCGCGCTGTCCCGTACCAGCGCTTGAATGCGCAGCTCCTCGCCCGGCCGACAGACACCGCGTTCGTGAAACACCAGGGCCTCGTACTCACTCGCGGGTAAGGTCCGTCCCGGCAGCGAAAACTCTGTCAGGCGATGATCGTCTTTCCCGTCCAGGAGCAGGTAGCTGAGATCACCATCACGTTCGCCAATCAGCACATACGGCTTCTCGTCGTCGAGCGGCTGCAGGCGGACAATGCCCACGCCATCGCTACCGGTGTTGCCGGAACCAAGCAGCTGATTGCGCTCTGAATACACGGACAAGGTGCAGTTTGAGAGCGGCTCATGCGCATCCAGCGAGAACGCCACTGCGTGGAGTGTCTGATCCTGTTGCGCCACAGACAGCCCAATTTTTGTCAGTACCACCCGCCGGGTCTTGAGGCGATAGCGCTGGGCCGTCGGAAAGGCGTCGATCATATAGATACCGGGCTTCTGCCCGCCCAGCAAGTCGCTGAGTGGCACGGTGACCCGGGCCTCCTGATTCTCATCTAACTCGGGCACCAGCGAATACTTCGCCACGGTCCGGCCCACGTCCCGGACTCGGTCCGAACGCAGAAACTGGACAATGTTATTGGGATACACCCGCATCGCTGAGAGCTCCACGCCCCCCGTATTGCCCACGTACAAGGGCAGCGATGCCTGCGGCTCAAGCGGCAGAAATGGCCCGCGCGACAGAAATCGCACTTGTGCTGGCCGGTCCGGCGTGGTGAACGTGCGCACCGCCTCGGCCGCCAGCGGCGTGACATCGTCGCTAAACACCAGGCCTTCGGGGAACGTGATCTCGTACGTGCACCGCGGGCGAAAATTGCCGACAATTGACACCGTCCGGCCCCACGAGTAGACCTTCTTCACCTCCGCTGGAGGGTCAAAGACCAACTGGTCTACGAACGCCTGCGCGTCGGTCGGCTTCGAAACTTTCAGCTCGAGCCGAAACCCATCGCCGTAGGTCTTTGCATGAATCCAGCCAACATGTGGTGCTGGCAGCTCCAGCTGCTGAGGCTTGATGGGGATCGTCACTCTCCTATCCTTATCCAGACCTCGCGCCGCCCCCACTGCCTGTAAGCCCTTCTTAAAACACAGTTCGATCGAACTTACGTCAGCTCTGTGGCCAATCCCGATCCGCTGGTGATCGCTCGGCGCGTTCGTCTTCGAGCTAAGGCGGCAGTCTTTGAGATTCGGTGTGGCCTGAAGATGAGCCAGCAGTTGTTTGCTGTCGACAGGACTGCTGAAGACGATGTCGGCGTACGTGACCCGGCCGCCCGCGAGACTAGATGTCGTGCTGGACTCCACGCTTACGATACGAAAGGGCGGGGTGGAGGCAGCGCGGGGCACCTGTGCCAAGGCGATTCCGCCGGCGTCTTGGGCCGTTTCGAGCGGTTGTATCTGAAAGGTCGTATCGGGTGGCGGCCTGGAATCGGTCAGCAGCAACAACGTTCGCTCGTCCTGCCAGCGGGGCACCACTGCGACTGCTGGCGTCAGCACCACCGGG